>NZ_CP054931.1:4462500-4519894 GCF_013364355.1 Stenotrophomonas sp. NA06056
CCAGCTGAGGGAATCAGCCGGTCAACACGACCCCGACGATACCCAGGGTGACGGACACGGCAATGGCGATCACGGCCCCCATCACGCTGGTATCGCCGCGTGCTGCCAACATGCTGCGCACCGCAGCCTCATTGTCCCTGTTGAGCGACTGGGCGCGCGCGATCTCACGCTGGCAGTGCTGCAGGTACCAGCTGTTGGCCAGGACACCCACGGTGGCGCTCAGACCCAGGTTGATCACCAGTGACAGGGCCTCTGGTACATCGACGAATGCCTCGACGACGCTGGAGGCCGCCAGCACGCCAACCCAGATGGCAGCCATGCGGTACATCTTCCGGTACATCATCCAGATCACGCCAAACAGGAACCCTGGCCAATGCCAGGTGCCCGTCGCGTTCGCTGTGCCCTGGTCCAGGCGCCAACGCTTGCGATAGATCGGGAAGTTGCCGCCGACAACGGCTGCATACAAGCCCATCTGGCCAGTCAGTCCGGCGCCCAGTGGAATGACATCGGGCGTTCCGGAAGCGGTCGGTGCGCGGTAGGGGTCTTGGCTGGCCGCTGCGGCGACGGCGGCCTCATCGGCACGCGGAGCTGCCGAGCCATCGGCGATATCGTCGGCAGCCGGCGCTGCCCTGGCCGTCGACTGCAGCGCCTGCAACGGCTGCCAACCCGCCATGCCTTCGCACCAGAGCAGGGTGTGACCGGCGATGACGCCGTCCTGCTGCAATTTCTGCAGCCCGGCCAGGTCCACTGGACCTTCGCTCTTGCCGTTGCGGGCGTAGTACCACTGTGCTTCCTGCATTGAAGATCTTCCTGTGAGGGCGTTGCGTGGTTTACAGCGATGCGCTGGACAGCGTCTGCACCAGCGTGTGGCGGCCACCTGGGGCGACGGTGACCACGTCGGGCCCGGCGTTGGCGGCTTCCAGGCAGACATAGTCGCGCCAGCCGTCGCCGACATCGGCCATCTTCGCTGCAGCGTCGGTACCCGGGTTCCATGCCACCAGCGAACGGCTGCCTTCGGTACGGATGTCGATGCGGCGCTTGAGCACCGGGTCGCGCAGCACATAGTGCCCGCCGGCTTGGGTGTAGATGCGGTCGCTGCGGCCCGGATCACGCGGATCGCGTAGCGACCACGGGCCCTGCTGGCGACGCGGCTGGGCGTAGTTCTCGAACTTGTCGAGGTAGTCCAGGCCATCGACGCCGTCGACGTCGACCCTGCTGGCGTCACCGACACGGAAATAGTTGTGCAGCGCCTGGGTGAAGGTGGTCGGGGCCTTGCCGGTGTTCTCGGTGACCAGCTGCTGGCGCAGTTCACGGCCGACACGGACGGTCATGGTCAGACGCAGGCCGAGATTGTCCAATGCAGGCGGCGCCAGGGTCAGTTCGATGCTGCCATCGTCGAGGCGGCGCGCCTGCTGCAGTTCCCAGGGCAAAGTGCGCACGAAACCGTGGGCGGGTACGTCATCGCCCTGCCCTTGCCGGCCGAAGTAGGGCCAACATACCGGGCTGCCACCGCGGATGGGTGTGGGCAGTGGCGCGCGCTTGGGCGAGAGCCACATCACTTCGGGCTGGCCCTTGGGCACGAACGAGAGCAGTTGACCTCCGAACACGCTGATCGCGGCAGTGGCCTGCGGTGTTTCCACCAGCCAGGCATCGAGTCCCTGGAACTGGCCGCTGCTGACACCCTTTATCTGTTGCACGCTGGATCGACTCCGGATGGCCGGCGACTGCGCGGCACTGTAGTTGGTGGGAAGGCTGAAGCGGGTGGGCGTGGCCGGAACCTTCGCCTGCGGTTCGCCCTGCAGCGCGCGCAGAATGCGCTGGCCAGCGCGACCATCGGTGTTGGCCCAGCCCAGGCGCTGCTGCTCAGCCTGGATCGCGCGACGGCTGGCAGTACCGATCATGCCATCGGCGGCACCGATGTCATGGCCGCGCGCCAGCAACAGGGTCTGCAGCTGGCGGCGCTCGTCGCGGCCAAGACCGGGATCATCGGTGGGCCAGGCGGTGACCAGACCGTTGCCGCCACGCAGGCGGTCGGCCAGGGTGGCGATGGCCAGGGCATAGCTCTCTGCGGCGTTATAGCTGTAGATCGCATCGTAGTTGCGGAACACCAGCAGCGCCGGGCCTTTGTTGCCGGCCGGCAGCAACAGCGCCGCGCGGGCATCGGCAGGCAAACCGGCCGGCGCCAGCGCACTGCCGTCCAGGCCGGTCACGCCCAGTGCGCGCCAGTCGGCCAGTGCGCGGCGCTGGGTGCGGCCGGACTGGCTGGCGTTGAAACCAGCGGGGACACGGACTTCCATGCCCCAGGGTTCGCCGGTCCGCCAGCCAGCACGCTTCAGATAGTTGGCGGTGGAAGCCAGTGCATCGGGAATGCTGCCGACCAGATCGCGGCGGCCGTCGCCATCACCATCCACGGCAATGCGTGCGTAGGTGCTGGGCATGAACTGGGTGTGGCCGAAGGCACCGGCCCAGGAGCCGGTGAGGCCCTGCGCCTGCAGGTCACCCTTGTCGATGAGCTTGACCAGCGCCAGCAGTTCGCCTCTGAAGAAGGATTGCCGACGGCCGGCACAGGACAGCGTGGCCAGCGACTGCAGCAGCGGGCGCTTGCCGAACACGCGGCCGTAGTCGCTCTCCACGCCCCATACGGCGACGATGGTGACTGGATCGACGCCGTACTGCGCCGATACGCGCTGAAGCAGATCGCGATGCTGCTGCAGCATGGCGCGACCGTCGTCAACGCGTTGGCGATCGACCAGCGCGGCCAGGTAGTCCCAGATGGGCGTGGTGAACTCCGGCTGCGCGTCGAGCAGCGGCAGCACGCTGGGATCGGGCTGCAGTCCGGCGGTGATGGCCGTGAAACGGTCGGCGGCAATGCCCTGGGAGGCGGCAGTCGTCTGCAAAGCCGCCATACAGCGGGCGAACGCGGGATCTGCGGTTGCCGCTGCTGTCGACGGAGCAGCCGCTGGCAGGGCAAGTGCGGCGGCCAGGCCGAGCGTGGTCAGTATGGGCATGGCGTCCTCCGTGTTGCCGGTGCTGCAGCCATGGTAACGCGGAGGGGCGGCCAGGTTGGTCGAGATTGCCGGCCAGCGGCCGGCACTACCTGTGGCTAGGGTGCGGGGCGAAGAAGGCGCAGGCCGTAGGCGGGATCGTCTGCGTTCCAGTGCGCCGCCACCTCCAGCCCTGCCTGCTGCAGGAGGTGGCCGAAGCTGGCGTCGGTGTACTTGTGGCTGTACTCCACGCGGATCGGTTCGCCCGCGCTGAAGTGGAAGGTGCGGCCGTCGAGATGGACGTCCTGCTCGCGCTGACTGACCAGGTCGGTTTCGATGCGCAGGCGCGCGGTGCTGTAACGCGCCTGGTGACGGAAGCCGTCGAGATCGAAATCGCTGCCGACCTCGCGGTTGAGACGCGCCAGCAGATTCAGGGTGAAGGCGGCGGTGATACCGTCGGCATCGTTGTAGGCAGCCTCGATCAGGGCCGGGTCCTTGTGCAGATCAATGCCGATCAGCGCCAGGCCCTGACTGCCCATGGTCTGGCGCATCGCGCGCAGCAGCGCGATAGCGTCCTCATCGGCGAAGTTGCCCAGGGTGGAGCCCGGGAAGAACAGCAGGCGGCGCGCGGCGGGCCGATCCGACGCGGGAACCTGCACTGGGCGGGTGAAGTCGGCGCACACCGGCAACATTTCCACGTCCGGCAGCGCAGGGGCCAGGTGGTCGATGCTGGACAGCAGGGCCGCGCGCGAGATCTCGATGGGCGTATAGGCCACCGGATCCTGCAGCGCGGCCAGCAGGCGCGCGGTCTTGCGGCCACTGCCGCTGCCCAGTTCGACCACATGCACGCGCGATCCGACCGCCTGCGCGATCTCCGGCAGCACCCGATCCAGCAGGGCCAGCTCGGTGCGTGTGGGGTAGTACTCGTGGGTGTGGGTGATCTGCTCGAACAAGCGCGAGCCGCGCGCGTCGTAGAAGTACTTGGACGGCAGCTGGCGCGAGGCGTGCGACAGACCTGCTACGGCATCGGCAAGGATCTGCTGGCGGCCGGGGGTAAGGTCGGTCAGCGCCTGCAGCGCAGCCTGGACGGTGCTCATGAAAGATCCCTTGCCAGGCGCATGCCTGAAAACTGCCAACGCGCCGGTGGCGTGAAGAAGTTGCGGTAGCTGCCACGCACATGGCCGCGCGGGGTGGCACAGCTGCCACCGCGCAACACCCATTGGCCGCACATGAATTTGCCGTTGTACTCGCCCAGGTTGCCGGCGAACGGACGGAAGCCGGGGTAGGCGCCATAGGCACTGCTGGTCCATTCCCAGACATCGCCGAACAGCTGGCGCAGGCCGTCGCCCTGCCCTGCCTGTGGATGCAGATGGTCCTCATCGGCGAAGTGGCCTTCGACCGGCTGCATGGCGGCGGCCGCTTCCCATTCGAATTCGGTGGGCAGGCGCGCACCGGCCCAGCGTGCGCAGGCATCGGCTTCGTAGTAGCTGAGGTGGCAGACCGGCGCATGCGGATCGAGCTCGCGCCAGCCACCCAGGGTGAACTCGCGCAGCAGGTCGTCGTGCCAGTACAGCGGATGCTGCCACTGCTCGGCCTCGCGCAGCGCCCAGCCTTCGCTCAGCCACCAGCGTGGATCGCGGTAGCCGCCGGCGTCGATGAAGGCGCGGTACTCGGCATTGCTGAGTGGGCGTTCGGCCAGTGCATGCGCAGGAAGCAGCACGCGATGCACGGGTGATTCATTGTCATAGGCGAATGTGGCGTGCTGCGGCCAAGCGGGTGCGCCGATGCTGACGATGCGTTCGCTCTGCTCGACCCAACCCTGCGCGCTGTGGCCGCTGACGGCGACAGGCAGGTCATCGCGATAGGCAGGCTGCAGCGGATTGCACCAGAACGCGTGCTTGATGTCGGTGAGCAGCAGCTCCTGGTGCTGCTGTTCGTGGTGCAGGCCCAACTGCAGGTGGTGCAGGGCGTCGCTGCCCAGATCGCCGTCGCGCAGCTGTGTCAGCACCTGCGCATCCACGTGCCGCCGGTAGGCATGGACCTGCTGCAGCGAGGGTCGCGAGAGCAGACCGCGCTGCGGCCGTGCGTGGGCGGGGCCGAGACTCTTGTAGTAACTGTTGAACAGATAGTCCCAGGCCGGATCCCAGGGTGTATAGCCAGGGCGGCTGGCGAGGACGAAGCGTTCGAAGAACCAGGTGGTGTGGGCCAGGTGCCACTTGGCCGGGCTGGCATCGGCCATGCTCTGCAGCAGGGCGTCTTCGGGGCTGAGCGGTGCGGCCAACTGCACGCTGCGCCCCCGCACATGGCTGAAGTGGCGGGCGAGGTCGTGCTGCGGGGCAGCGACGGCGGCGGGTACGCTGTCCATGCAATCAGCTTCGACCGGGGCCGGTGAGCGCGATGTCATGGCCCGGTGCCGTGGTGTTCACATCAGGCGCGTATTCAAGAAGGGCATGGCCACGCCGCTAACGGCAGTGCTGCGGCCGCGTCGTGACCGCGCTGGAATTCCGTGTGTCCCATCATCCGCTCCGACAGCCTGTGCACTATCTGTTCGTGCTGCCCGCCGTGCTGGTCGCACTGGTGCTGTGGGCGAGCCTGGAAAACGACGATGTCGGCCGCGCCGGGCAGCGCATCCTGCCCTGGTTGCTGGCCTGCCTGGGTGCAGGCCTTGCCCTGCTGTACAACCAGGTGCGCACGTTGTGCCTGTTGCTGCTGGTGGCGCTGGCCTTCGCGGTGCTGCACCAGGATCTGGGGCACTACCTGCGCGATGGCCGGGTAACGGCGCTGACGCCACTGCGCTTCCACGCGATCTCGACCTGGCTGCCATTGTTGTTCGCTGTGCATGCGTTGTGGCCCGAGCGCGGGCGCCGCCGCCAGGATCTGCTGCTGAGGGCCACAACCAGCGGCGTTGCCGTGGCGGTTTTCATCCTGTTGGCCGCACAGCAGCCGCAAGGCATGCACGACCTGCTGTCGAACCGGCACTTCCGCTGGATACCGAGCGACTGGAATGCGCTGGCGCAGCTGCCTGCCGTGCTGTTCCTGCTGGCCACCGCCGCACTGGGATGGCAGGCATGGCGCCAGCCGCGGCCGCTGCACACGGCGATGCTGCTGGCCCTGCTGTGCCTGTGGTGGATGCTGCCGCGGATCTTCCTGCAGCCGGTACTGCTGCCGGCGCTGAGCGTGGCGGCGCTGCTGCTGATGTTGGCGGCGACCCTGCAGGAGTCTTTCCACATGGCCTTCGGCGACGAGCTGACCGGCCTGCCCGGTCGCCGGGCATTCAACGAGACCCTCAAGCGCGCCACCGGCACTTACAGCATCGCGATGATCGACGTCGATCATTTCAAGAAGTTCAACGACACCCATGGCCATGACACCGGCGATGATGTGCTGAAACTGGTGGCCTCACGGCTGTCGCGGGTGGGCGACGGTGGCCGCGCGTTCCGTTATGGCGGCGAAGAGTTCGCCGTGGTGTTCCTCGACCGCCCGGCGTCGGCCTGCGTGGAGGCGGTGGAGGCGCTGCGAGTGGGCATCGAACAGAGCCGGATGCAGCTGCGCGATCGCAGCACCCGCAGCCGTGACGATACGCTTGGCCAGCAGCAGCGCGGGCGCGGCGGTGGCGGTGCGGTGGTGCAGGTGACCGTCAGCATCGGCCTGGCCGACAGTCGGGTTGATCCGCGCCCGGCCGGGGTGGTCAAGGCCGCCGACCAGGCGCTGTATGCGGCCAAGGAAGAAGGTCGCAACCGCGTGTGCGCGCATGGCGGCCAGCGCGTGCTGGCCGTGCGCGGCAGCCACGCTCAGACGGCGTCGAGGTAGTACCAGCGACCTTCGATCCGCAGGAAGCGGCTGTGCTCGGTCATTTTCACCGCGCTGCCGCCGCCGACGCGGTAGCGCGCGGTGAAGCGGACCTCGGCACTGTCAGTGCCGGTCACCTGGTGGTCCTGCACGGTCAGGCCCAGCCACTGGGTGCGCTGGCCGGGGGCATCATCGAGCGACAGTTCGGCAGGGCGGGTATCCGGATGCCAGGTGGCGCGCAGGTACTCCGGCAGATGGCGCACATAGGCGCTGTAGCGCGAGCGCATCAGACGCTCGGCGTCGGGCGCGGCGTCGCCGGCATGGAAGCGGCCACAGCAGGCGGCGTAGTCGGCGGCCAGGCCACAGGGACAGGGATCGGGGGCGGTTCGGCTCATGCGGGTATTGTCGCGTGGGCGGCGGCAATGTGACAGGCGTATGCTGTCGCGCCCTCTCCTTGATCGATCGCCGTGCTGGAACTGATTCCTCCTGAGTTGTGGTGGCTGGTGGTGATCGCCTTCATTGCCGGCCTGGTCGATGCGGCCGTGGGTGGGGGCGGACTGGTGCAGCTGCCGGGCCTGTTCACGGTGCTGCCGCAGCAGACGCCTGCGATGCTGTTCGGCACCAACAAGTTCAGCTCGATGTTCGGCACCGGCGCGGCGGCATGGCGCTATGCACGCAACGTGCGCTTTCCGTGGAAGCCGGTGCTGTTCGCTGCCGGTACGGCCTTCGTGTTCTCTTTCCTTGGCGCTACGGCGGTCAGCCTGTTGCCCAAGGACGCGGTGCGGCCACTGGTGCTGGTGCTGCTGGTGGCGATGCTGGCCTACACGCTGTGGAAGAAGGACTTCGGCGCACTGCACCGGCCCCGCGAGATCGGCCGCAACGAGTTGGCGATCGCGCTGGCGATCGGTGCGGCGATCGGTTTCTACGATGGCTTCTTCGGGCCCGGCACCGGCAGCTTCCTGATCTTCCTGTTCGTGCGCTTCTTCGGGCTGGACTTCCTGCGTGCATCGGCAGCGTCGAAGGTGGTGAACCTGGCGACGAACGTGGCGGCGATCTCGTTCTTCGTGCCGACCGGCAACATCCTGTGGCTGTTCGCGCTGCCGATGGCAGCGGGCAACATCATCGGTTCGGTGGTGGGCACGCGGCTGGCGCTGAAGGGCGGCACGCCGTTCATCCGCAAGCTGTTCGTAGGGTTGGTGGTGGTGCTGATCGCACGGATGGCGTGGGATACGTTCCGTAGTTCGTGATCCACCGCGTCGCGGGCGCTTTGATTGTTACGAGGGCGGTCGGGCCAGGCAGAAGCAAAGACAGAACTGCTTCTGGTAGGTGCCAACCTTGGTTGGCACGTTGTTTCCGGTCGCGCAGAGCAGCCGAGCATGGCTCGGCTCTACAGGGGATTGCCGGCCAGCGGCCGGCATTACCCGGGTGCCGACCGAGGCAGTCAGGCCTCGGCTTCTTCCGGTTCGTCGGCCTGCTGGCGGCTGCGCTCCGGCAGCTTCAGGCGCTTGCCTTCTTCGTCGTACTCGATGAGCAGCACGCCCGAATCGTGGCGGCCGCTGATCTCGACGAAGCAGGCGCCGCCGATGAACGGCTCCAGCGTCATCACCGATTTCAGCGGGGTGGCGACCACCATCTGGAAACCGAAGTTGTCGAAGATGTTCATCGCCAGCGCGGTGAACTCGTTGTCGGCCTTGTCGAAGGCTTCGTCGAGCACGACCGCGGCATAGCTGGGCAGCTGGCTGTCGGCACCGCCGAGCTGGTAGCGCAGTGCTGCCGCCAGGCAGGTGGTGGCCAGCTTCTGCCGCTGGCCACCGGACTTGCCGGCGCCGCTGCGGTAGATTTCGACCTGCTGGCGCGTCTCCACATCCAGTTCCACGCCAATGAACTCCACGTGCAGGCGTACGTCCAGCACCACCTCGCGCCAGCGCTTGTCTTCACCTTCCTGAGAACCCAGACGGTTGACCAGCTGGCGCAGGACGGTGAACTGCGTTTCGGCGACGTCGCGCTGCTCGGTCTGCTGCTGCGACAACACTTCGCGCAGCTGGTGGTGGAACTCCAGCACTTCCGGCAGGCGCCGGTCGTTCAGCTCGATGGTCAGCAGGGTGCCACGGTTGAACGGCACCTGCTCCAGGCTGGCGTTGACTTCGTCCAGGCGCTGGCCGATCGACTTGCGGGCCTCGGCGCTGTGCCGCTGCAGCGCGAGCAGGTTGTTCTTGCTCTGGTTCTGCAGCAGGTCGAAGAAGCGTTCTTCGTGCTGCGGCAGGCCATCGCGTTCAAGGCGTTCGAGGCGGGCCAGGAAATCCTCGGCCGAGGCCACCGACACGGTGAAGTCGCCCGATTCTTCCGGCCACTGCTGGATGAAGCGGCGGAAGCAGCCCAACAGCAGGTTCTCGACACGGTTGACGTCCTGCTGCGAAGACGACAGCTGTTCGTTCAGCGCGTTGCTGACCTGGCGCATGTGCGCTTCCAGCGTTTCCAGGCTGAGCGGGCCCTGCTCCTGCAGGCGTTCGGCCAGGCCGGCTTCCTGCGCTTCACCCAGGTTGGGCAGCACCAACGCACGGCTCTGCTGCCGGGCACGGTCCAGGCGGTCGCGTTCGCGCACCAGCTGGCCGCGCTCGACGCGGGTGTCTTCATAGGTGCGGCGAGCCTGCTCGATATCGGCGCGGGTGGCGTCGATCTGCTGGGCGATCCTGGCCAGGTCGGCGTTGCCTTCGCGCAGGGCGTGCAGGCTGGCCTCGATGTCGGCCAGGCGCTGTTGCGGCGCGGCGACGTCGATTTCGTTCCAGCTGATGCCGGCCAACTGGTGGCAGGCCAGGCGACGTTCGTTGTCGCGGTCACGCTGGCCGCGCAGGCGCGCGATGTCGGTATCGCAGCCGGCGATACGGGCGGCCAGCTCCTGCGCTTCCTTCTCGAAAACGGCGAGCTTGTCGCCGTTGCTGAAGCCCAGCAGCCAGCGACGGCGATCGTTCACCGCACTGCGATCGTCCTTCTCGAAGCGGTCGCCCGGATGCTTGACCTGGCCTTCGCGGGTGATGCCGCGGTCGACGTTGCGCAGCTGCTTGGCATCCACGCACTCGTAGTCGAAGCGCTTGCCCAGCTCGCGGCGCAGCCAGCTTTCGAACACGTGGTCGCGCAGTTCCAGCTTGTGCAGCAGTGACTTTGCGGACGGTTCGCGAGCGAACGCCTCGTCGTTGCGACGCACGCGGTAGTAGGTGAAACGCATGCCCAGATGGGTGCGGTTCACCCATTCGGCGACGTCGTTGTAGTGTTTGTCATCGACCAGCAGTGACTGCGCGAAACCACCGAGCACACGCTCGATCGCACCCTGCCAGCTCTGCTCCTCCGAACGGACCTGGATCAGTTCGCCGACGAACGGCAAGGCCGCTTCGGAGATGCCGGTTTCTTCCGCCAAGCGCGCACGCAGCTTCTGCATCGGCGCGGGAATGCTGGAGGGCGTGCGCTGCATCGCCTCCAGTTCACCGCGTACTTCAGAGAAGCGTCGCTCGTCATCACGCTTGCCGCCAAGCCGTTCACTGATGGCATCGTCCAGGGCGCTCGAAGCGCGCTGACGGTCTTCCAGTTCGGATTGCGCCTGCTCGATCAGCTCGGCAAAGCCATGTGCATCGTCGGGCAACGCTGCCTGCAGCTTCTGTGCGGCGTCCTGCGCCTGCGCCTGCTTGGCCAGGCGGCGGTCGCGCTCGGCTTCGGCGCGGCCCTGCTCGCGTTCCAGTTCCTCGATGCGCTCACCGCCCTGCTGACGGCGCTGCAGTTCCAGCTCAGCCAGGCGTTCGGTGTGGTTGTCCAGCGCCGCACGACGCTGTGCTTCTTCCCCCAGCAGGCCACGATCGCGCGTATCCATCTCGCGCAGGCGCGCTTCGATCAACAACTGGCGGCGGCTTTCGCGGAAGCTGTCGATGCCGAGCTTGAGCGCTTCGTCGTCGCCGCGACGGCGGCTCATCGCCTGCAGGTCGCCGTAATGCTCACGCGCCGGCTGCAGGGTTTCGACCTGGCGCCGTGCCGTGACCACGGCCTGGTGCGCGCCATCGAGTTCGGCGAAATCACTGACCAGCCGTTCGGCGGCGTCAAAGGTCTTCGGCGTGTCGAGCATGAAGTCGCGCAGGAAGACGTTGAGGTCGCCCAGGTTCTTCGCGGACTGCGTCTTGTGCAGCAGGCGCAGCGCCATCTCGTTGTCGATGCCGAGCAGGTGGCGGAAGCGTTCGGCGTAGCCGGAGAACGTATCGAAGTGGTGGACGTCAGCCAGTTTCTGCTTGAGCTTGCGCAGGTCCAGGTCGAAGCCGCCGAGGTCCTTGGCGATGTCGAACGGGCGCTCGGCGATCATGTAGTGCTTGCGGACGTCACCGGCGGAGGTGCTGCTGCCGGCAATCCAGAGCAGGCGTACCAAGCTGACCACGCGGCCATCACCGGCGCGGTACTCCAGCACCAGCGCGGTCCAGGTCGCGCCCTTGCGCAGGTACTGGGTGGCGATTTCACCGGTGCCACTGTCCTGCTGATCGGCCCACGCGCCACGCACGTAGGACACCAGGTTGCGGTCGCGGCCGCTGCGCTCGGCTTCACGCGCGGCGGCGTTGAAGTCGACGATGGCCGGAGGTGTCAGCAGTGCGGACATCGCATCGAGCAGGGTCGACTTGCCCGAGCCGGAGCGGCCGACGAACAGGAAGCCGCGCTCGGCGATCGGCACTTCGGTCAAGCCGTTGAAGGTGCCCCAGTTGTGCACCTGCAGGCGACGCATGCGGAACTGCTGCAGACGCGGGTCCGGCAGGCCGTCGTTGAACAGGGCGGGAGTGTGCTTGGAAATGGCCATGCGGTGCTCGGGTCTCTCAGGCTTCAGCGGCCGGGGTTTCACGCAGCTGGCGGTACACCGCCGAAAGCTGGGATACGTCTTCGGCGGAGAACAGCAGCTTCAACGCCGGCGAGACTTCGTGGCGGTCTTCCTGGCCGCCGAGGCGGGTCAGGATGTGGTTGTCCTTCATCTTCTGCACCGCCGAAGCGACGCGACGGTTGAAGCCGGCGCGGTCGGTGGACAGGTTCTTTTCGTAGATGGCCAGTGCTTCAGCCATTTCGGCGTCGGCGACCACGGCGCGGTTGCCGCGTGCATCGGCTTCGCCCAGCTGCTGGCGCAGGTACAGCAGCAGTACCGAATCGATGAAGGTCAACGGCGACGTGCGCAGCAGCACCGGTGCATCGACGTCCTCGGTATCGGCCTGGCGGGTGAACGCCACGCCACTGTCACGGTCAAGCACCAGTTCCAGGAACAGGTCCGACAGCGCCGAGCGGATCCCGGCTTCGCTGCGGATCAGCGCCGGCCACAGCCTGGCATGGCGCAGCTGGTCGATGCTGGGGCCGATCAGCAGCTGGCACAGCGCGCGGCGCGCATCCAGCGGCAGGCGGCCGGTATCGCCCATGTAGTAGACGTCGTTGCCGCGCCGGGGCTGCGCCACGGTTGCCACCGGCTCGGCCTCGTAAGCGTCTTCGGCCAGGTCGGCATGCGGTGCGTCGATGGGATCTTCATGCCAGCTCATGGCGTCTCTCCTGGGTGAACCAAACCAGCGGGATGCGGGCACGACGGATCTGGCCGTCGCCACCACGCCATTCGGCAAGCTCCTGTTCGCCGGCGATCACGCTGCCAAAGCGCGTGCCCAGCGAGAGGTAGCCGATGACACTGCCCAGTCCCTGTGGCGCTTCGCGCTGCGACAGGGCCTGGGCAATGCTGAGTTTCGGCTGCGCATCGAGCAGGTCGTGCAGATCGCGGCGCAGGGTACGGAAATCGATTTCTGACGAGGCCACCAGGTCGCCCACGCTTTCCAGGCTGATGCTGGCCGCATCGTTGTATTCAACGTTGCCATCGACCTGGGCGCTGCGCGGGTCGTGCAGCTTCCACTGCGACCACGAGCGCAGGCGGCTGGTGGTCAGCTGCAGGTCGCGGCCGATGGCGCGCTGCGCAGGGAAGTCATCGCGCAACGCCAGTGCTTCGGACTGCGCCTGTTTCAACAGCTGGTTGAGGCGGCGCTGTTCCAGGTAGCCTCGGCTCTGCACGAAACCGCGCAGGCTGCGCGCGAAGTTCTGCAGCACGTCATGCACCTGGCCACCACGCTCGAGCATGGTGCTGGTGAAGCCGCGCAGGAAATTGCGCTCGTTGCGATCCAGCCGTCGGGCGAAGCCACGGGCCAGCAGCGTTTCCAGCGCAGCATCGAGCTGGGCGCTCTGTTCGGCGTCGTTGAGCAGGCGCCAGAACGCCTGGAAGCTGCGGCCCGCGTCGCTCTCGCCGATCACGTCCACGCCTTCGAACAGCTTGGACAGCACGTCGCCGCGCTCGCCCTCGTCATCGATGATGCGTTCGCGGAAATCACGGTTGAGCTGTTCGAAGTCGTCGCGCACGCGGCGGAAGTCTTCGGTCAGTTCGTCGGCCAGGCCGATGATCTGCCGCGTACGTTCCAGCGCGCGCTTGCCATCCAGCGCGGTCACGCGGCCGGCACCGACACGGGCGATCTCGGCATCGATGCGGTCGCGCTCGTCGCGCAGTGCGGACAGGCGCGCGTCCGGATCGGCCTCGGTCTGCGCGGCCAGCTGCGACAGCTGCTCGATGACCAATGCCAGGCGGCTTTCGGTGGCGGCCACGCGGGCCTGCTCCATGCTGTCGGCGAAGCGGATCGCCTGCAGCGCCTGGGTCGAGAGCTCGTACTGCTCCTGGTCGGCGCCTTCGGGCAACCGGCGTTCCAGCCAGCCCTGCGCCAACCAATGGGCGACGTAGGCCTGCGCGGTCCGCGGCAAGTCGCGCGACAACTCGTCACCGTTGAGCTGGTCCAGCGCGCGTTGCAGGCGCTCGTTGAGGACCGAGGCAGGCAACGTGCGATCGCCGTCCATCAGCAGGCCCTGCAGCAGGCCGATGATTTCCGGTGCATGGTCGGCGGCGAGCAGCTTCCATTGTGGCTGTTCACGCAGGTGGCGGTAACGGGTGATGCGTTCGCGATGCTTCATGCAGCGGGATCGGTCGGAAGGGCGCGGCGGCCGACGCGCGCGCGCAGGCGCGACGCAGGCACGGCGAAGGCGGCGGCCACGCGGGGCCGCCACCGGGAGGCGACGGCGCTCAGCGCTTGCCGCCCACTTCGATGAAGCGCAGGAACTCGGCGCGGGTTCGGGCGTCTTCGCGGAAGCTGCCCAGCATCTTCGAGGTGACCATGCTTACGCCCCGCTTGTGGATGCCGCGGGTGGTCATGCACTCATGGGCGCCTTCGACGACGACGCCGACACCGACCGGCTGCAGCACATCCTGGATGCACTGGGCGATCTGCGCGGTCATCTTCTCCTGCACCTGGAAGCGGCGGGCGTAGGCTTCGACCACGCGTGCCAGCTTGCTGATGCCCACCACCTTGCCGGCCGGCAGGTAGCCGACGTGCACGCGGCCGATGATCGGCGCCATGTGGTGCTCGCAGTGGCTTTCGTATTCGATGTCGCGCAGGACGATCAGTTCGTCGTAGCCGGCCACTTCCTCGAAGGTACGTTCCATGTAGGCGCGCGGGTCGTCGCGGTAGCCGCTGAACCAGTCGCCATAGGCTTCGGCCACGCGGCGCGGGGTATCCAGCAGGCCTTCGCGGGTCGGGTCCTCACCGGCCCAGCGCAGCAGGGTGCGCACGGCATCCTCGGCCTGGACCTGGGTCACATCGCCCTGCGGGGCGGCCTTTTCGTTGTTCTTGCTCATTGCATACAGCGCCCGAACGGGGGGCGAGCATCGTACCCGACCGGGGGGTGGGTCGTCCTCTGGGGACGGTTCATCGGGGGGCGCGTTAGCGCGTCGTTGCTATCGGTTGGGAGGTTGAGAGGGGACTGCGCAGGACACGCCGTAAACCCCCCTCCGGGGTCCGGCCCAGCCGCTGGCGGCTGTGCGTTCGGGCGCTTGCGAGGCATGCCTCGCAGGCAAAACGCCCTCACCCATGGGGGCTCGTTGGCGCCATCCATGGCGCCAACGGTCCTGCGCAGCCCCCTCCCAACCTCCCTGACAGTTTCCTGCGGGCGCGGCCGGACCGCCCGAAAGCGGGGCTAAAAAGGCTGGGGTTCATGGCTTCGGAGGCGGCCCGTCACCGCCCTGGTGGGTGCGGACCGTTGGTCCGCACTGCTTCTGCTCCCGCTCTTGCCTTTAAAGAGCCAACCCACCGCGCTCGCGGGATGTGGGGTGGGTGGCGGAGGGCCGGGCGGGGCAGGGCCGTGAGGCGCATGGATGCGCCGATCGAGCTTACATGGACGTACTTGCAGCGTGCCCTGCCCCGTCCGGCCCTCCGCCGCCCCAACCGATAACCAGCAGGCGCAACGCTTTCCTCAACACACCCACCCATTCAGCAAAACCCATTGATAGGAATGAAATTAGTAGTATCCTATCTATTACTTATGGACCGACCCCTCGACGAGCGCACCGTGCTGCAGATGCAGCTCAGCTCCGGCCTGCTGTACGCAGGGCGGCAGTGGCAGCGCCTGGCCGACAGCCGGCTCGGCAGCTACGGCATCTCCACCGCCTGCACCATGCCCCTGCTGATGATCGGCCGCTCCGGGGGTGGCATCCGCCAGGTGGCGCTGGCCCAGCAGCTGGGCATGGAAGGTCCTTCCCTGGTGCGCTTGCTGGACAAGCTGTGCGCCAGCGACCTGGTCCGCCGCGAGAGCGACGCCAGCGACCGTCGCGCCAACCTGTTGTGGCTGACCGACGCCGGGCAGGCGCTGGTCAGCGAACTGGAAGACCAGTTGATCGGCCTGCGCCAGGACGTGTTCGGCGAGCTTTCCATGGATGAACTGCACGCCGTACTGAAGGCGTGGCGCCTGCTGGCCGAGGCTGCCGACCGCATCACGTAAGCCCACTGCCTGTGAACACCGCCGCTGCCGTGCATACGCCAGCGGCTTTCGCCCGTTGCCGTTGTTCTGTTCCACCTCCCCTTCCCCATACCGCCCCTGCCCCTACCGATGCCCGGTGAATTCAGTCTCCACGGAGTGTTCGTCCCGACCCTGCTCGGGTTGATGGTGTTGGCCTACCTGGTCAACAGCGGCCTGCACGCGCTGCTGCAGCGTGCCGGCGCCTATCGCCACGTATGGCACCCGGCGCTGTTCAACCTGGCCTTGTACGGGATCGTGCTGGGACTGCTGTTCCACCTCCTGCGTTGGATGCAATCGTGAACAAGATCGTGAAGAAAACCGTGCCGGTGCTGCTCACCTGTGCAGCCGTGATCGTCGCCCTGCTGGTGCTGCGCCAGCTGTGGGTCTACTACATGGATGAGCCGTGGACCCGCGATGCACACGTTGGCGCCGACGTGGTGCAGGTGGCGCCGGATGTGTCCGGCCTGGTCGAAACGGTGCAGGTTGCCGACAACCAAGCGGTGAAGAAGGGCGACCTGCTGTTCGTGATCGACCGCGCGCGCTATCGCATCGCGCTGGAACAGAGCCGCGCCAGCCTGGCCGAACGCCAGGCGTCGGTCGCACAGCTGCGCCGCGAGATCGGCCGCGACCGCAGCCTGCAGGACCTGGTTGCCGCCGAGGATGCCGAAGTGCGCCGGGCCAAGCTGCAGGCTGCACAGGCCGCACTGGCCACTGCGCAGGCCGCGGTGGACCTGGCCGAGCTCAACCTGGCCCGCACCGAAGTGCGTGCCCCGGCCAACGGTCGGGTCAACGACCGCACCATGCGCGTGGGCGACTACGTGGTGGCCGGCAAGCCGGTGCTGGCGCTGCTGGATACCGGTTCGTTCCGCATCGATGGCTACTTCGAGGAAACCCGCCTGCGCGGCGTGGCCCCTGGGCAGCGCGTGGACATCCGCCTGATGGGCGAGGACATCGCGCTGACCGGACATGTGGAAAGCATCGCCGCCGGCATCGAGGACCGCTACCGCAGCAACGGCAGCACCCTGCTGCCGAACGTGACCCCGGCGTTCGACTGGGTGCGGCTGGCGCAGCGCATCCCGGTGCGCATCGCCATCGATGAGGTGCCTGCTGGAGTGGAACTGATCGCCGGCCGCACCGCCACGGTGACCGTGGACACCGGCCGCCACGTGCAGAACAAGAAGGCCGGCGCAGCGCCGACACAGGCGGGCCTGTGAACGCCGCCCTGCCCCGCCTGGGCCTGATCGTCGCGCTGGCCAGCCTTGCCGCCTGCAGAACCGTCGGCCCGGATTACGCCCTGCCGGAAGGCTCGGCGTTCAAGCGGCCGGAGGCCAATGCGGCCTTCATCGATACCCAGAACCCGCAGGTGACCGCCAACCAAGCGCTGCCCGACCGTTGGTGGTCGCTGTACAACGACCCGGTGCTGGATGGGCTGATCACCCAGGCGCTGCGCGACAACGTCGAACTGAAGGCCGCCGATGCGCATCTGCGCCGCGCCGCTGCCGTGTACGAACAGGCGATGGACGCCGGTGGCTTCGAGTACGAAGCCGAAGCCGGCATCAGCCGCGCACAGTTGTCGGCCGAGTCGTTCCTGCAGGAGCACGAGCTGCCGGTGATCAATCTGGCCGACGGCAAGTTCGCGGTCAGCTACCAGTTCGATCTGTTTGGCAAGCTCAAGCGTGGTGCCGAAGCGGCGCGTGCCGACGAACAGTCGGTGGCGGCGGCACGCGATCTGGCCCAGGTCAGTGTGGTCGCCCAGGTGGCCGACAGCTACCTGGAAATCTGCCACGCCAACCACGAACTGCACGTGGCCGAGCATTCGCTGCAGCTACAGCAGCGCAGCCGCACCGTTACCGAACGCCTGATCGCAGCCGGTCGTGGCACGCCGCCGGAGCTGGCCCGCGCCAATGCCCAGGTGGCGCTGCTGGAAGCTGCGCTGCCGCCGCTGCAGGCGCAGCGGTCGGCGGCCGCCTATTCGCTGGCCGCACTGCTGGGCCAGACCCCGGGCCAGCTGCCGGCCGGCGTGATCGACTGCGCGCACGCGCCCAGCCTGGCGCAGCCGCTGCCGGTCGGTGATGGCCGTACGCTGCTGCAGCGCCGCCCGGACGTGCGCCAGGCCGAACGCAAGCTGGCCTCGGCCACCGCGCGCATAGGCGTGGCCACGGCCGAGCTGTACCCGGACATCCGCCTGGGTGCCTCGGTGGGCGCCGCCGGCCTGCTGGAAGACTTCGGCACGCCGATGACCCAGCAGTGGTCGATCGGCCCGCTGATCTCGTGGACGTTGCCGTCGTCGGGCACGCACGCGCGCATCCACGCCGCCGAAGCCGGTGCTGACGCCGCCTTGGCCGAGTTCGACCACACCGTGCTGCAGGCGCTGCGCGAGACCCAGACCGCGCTGGACCGCTATGCACAGGACCTGCGCCGCCTGCAGTCACTGCGCATCGCGCAGGAGCAGGCCGCGCTGGCCGCCGAGCAGAACCGCCGGCTCTACCAGGGTGGCCGTACGCCCTACCTGTCCAGCCTGGATGCCGACCGCAGCCTGGCCACCAGCGACGCCACCCTGGCCGCTGCCGAAGCGCAGGTCTCGCGCGACCAGATCCATCTGTTCCTGGTGCTGGGTGGCGGCTGGCAGGCAACGGTCGCCCCCGCTGCACCGTCCACCGCACAGGCCTCGGCGAAGTAAGCCATGAACGCGCTGACCGACCGCCAGGCCTGGCTGTTCTCGATCAAGACCTATCTGGCCGCGGTGGCCGCGCTGTACATCGCCATGGCCGGCAACCTGTCGCGCCCGTACTGGGCGATGGGCACGGTGTACATCGTCAGCCAGCCGCTGCTGGGCCCGACCCGTGCCAAGGGCGTATACCGCATCGTCGGCACCCTGGTGGCCGGGCTGGCCACCCTGCTGGTGCTGCCGGCACTGGTGGAAACGCCGCTGGTGCTGAGCGCGGCCATGTCGATCTGGCTGGCCGGTTGCCTGTTCATGGCGCTGCTCAACCGCGGACCGCGCGGTTACGCGTTCCTGCTGGCCGGCTACACCACCGCCTTCATCGGCTTCCCGGCGGTGACCTCGCCGGAAACCATCTTCGACACGGTGGTGGCGCGCAGCGAGGAGATCATCCTCGGCACGGTGGTGGCAGTGCTGTTTGCTTCGCTGCTGTTCCCGGCCTCGGTGCGCCCGATGCTGCGTGCCCGCATCGGCAACTGGATGGAGGACGCCGCGCAGTGGTGCCGGCAGATCCTTGAACGTGGTCGCGCCCATGCGCCGCGCAACCGGCTCGCCGCCGACCTGGTGCAGTTCGAGGCGCTGATCGAATTCCTGCGCCGCGATGATCCACGCCATGCAGGGTCGGCGGTGTCGATGGAGCGCCTGCGCGAGCGCATGCTGCTGCTGTTGCCGGTGCTGTCCTCGATCGCCGACCGGCTGAGCGCGCTGCGCAGCGACGGGCAGGCGTTGCCGGAAGGCCTGCCGGCGCTGATCGACGACATCCACGACTGGCTGGACGGGCCGACCAATGCCAGCGAGTACGCTCGCCTGCGTGCGCGCATCAGTGCGCTGAAGCCGCAGGTGGACCGCGACCTGCAGCACCTGCAGCTGGCCAGCCTGCTGCTGCGCCTGGAAGAACTGGTGGACCTGTGGCAGGACTGCCGCACCCTGCAACACGCGATCGACCACGGCACCGCGCCGCTGGACCGCGCGCACTACCGCATCCGCACCGAACGGGTGGCCGCCGACAAGCACGTCGACTACGGCATGGCGATGTTCTCCGCGCTCAGCGCCGGCGTGGCGCTGATGAGCTACTGCGTGCTGTGGATCGCGTTGGGCTGGGAAGGCGGTGGCAACGGCGCGATGATGGCGGCGGTGACCGCCGCGTTCTTCGCCGCACAGGATGACCCTGCGCCGAGCATGGTGTCGTTCCTGGTGTGGGCGATGGTCGCCTCGGTAGTGGCCGGCGTGTACCTGTTCGGCGTGTTCCCGGCAGTGCACGACTTCGGCCTGCTGGCGCTGGTGCTGGCGGTGGCGTTCCTGCCGCTGGGGCTGATGCTGCACCACCCCAAGAGCGCGTTGTTCGCACTGCCGCTGACAGTAAACCTGGCCGCGCTGCTGAGCCTGCAGAACACCTACAGCGCCAACATCCAGACCTTCCTCAACTCGTCGATCGCGATGTTCATCGGCATTGGGTTTGCGGTGGTGATGACCCGCCTGTTCCGTTCGGTCGGTGCCGAATGGACCGCGCGCCGGCTGGTGCGGCAAGGCTGGACCACGCTGGCCGAGGCCGCCGAAGGCCGTGGCCAGCAGGACCGGCAGCGCTTCGCCGCACGCATGCTCGACCTGCTGGGCCTGCTCGCACCGCGCCTGGCGGCGACGCCGGAAGGCAGCGACATCGCCTCGGTGGACATGCTCAACGAAGCACGCATCGGCCTGAACATCCTGCAGCTGCGCCGCGCCCGGCTGGAGCTGCCCGAGCGCAGCCGCGAGGCGGTCGAGCACATCCTGGAGGAAATCGCCGCGCACTACCGTCGGCAGATTGCCGCGCGCAAGCCGATGGTGGCGGCCGAGGCGCTGCGCGAGCGGCTGGATACTTCGCTGGGCCGGGTCGGCAGCGTCGGCGCCTGCAAGGCCCGCGACGAGGCGCTGATGGGCCTGATCGGCCTGCGCTTCGCGCTCTTCCCGGAGGCGAAGGCGTTGGCGCCGGGTTGGGCGGACGCCGGCGCGCCGTCCATGTAATGCGATCCGCCGGGCATGGCCCGGCGCTACCATCGTCATCCGGTAGCGCCGGGCCATGCCCGGCGTCCTTACGCCACGGCAACAGGACAGTTCAATGAGTTACGACATGATGGTGTTCGAGGCCAGCGTGGCCCCGCGTGACGCGGCGGCCTTCATCGCCTGGTTCGAGAAGCAGACGCAGTGGAATGAACGCCACGAGTACGACGACCCGGCGGTCAGCAGCCCGGCGCTGCAGGCCTGGTTTGCGGAGATGGCGCAGGAATTCCCGCCCTTGAACGGGCCGTTGAGCAACGACGATGACGACCGTGCCGAGGTGACCGAGTACAGCATCGGCCAGCAGGTGATCTACGGTGCATTCGCGTATTCGGTGGCTGAGCGCGCGCATGGCCGCGTACAGGACCTGGCCGAGAAGCACGGCGTGGGGTTCTTCGACGTGAGTGCTGACGAAGCGGCGATCGTGTATCCGGATGGGCTGGTGTCGATGCCGGAGTAGGTCTGGCGGCAGGGCTGCGCCCTGCACCTGCCGAATCAACGGCAACGGCAACTGCAACGGCAACGGCAACGTCAAATGCGTGCTATCCGTGGGGTGGCGGGGTGGGTCCGGTTGCGGGGGACGCCGTAAACCCATCCATGGGGGCTTGGTCGCGGCATCCATGCCGCTCACCCCCCCCCAACCGGACCCACCCCGCCTTCGACAGTTTCCCGCGATCTGTCGGAATAACATGGCTTGCTTCTGGTGGGTGTCTACCTTGGTCGACACGTAGATCCACGCCATGCGTGGATGAGGGTGCGCGTTGTGATTGGAGGAATTGGAAGGACTGAAGTCAGAACAGCTGGCCCTGCACCGTCGGTTCTTCGATCGGTGTCGATGGCGCTTCGATGACGTCTTCCGCACCCAGCCGCCAGGCCAGTCCACCCAGACGGCTGGCATGCCGTTTCAACGCGGCCTCCAGCACTTCCGCGCTGCCAGCTACATGTAGGCGCTGGCGGGCGCGGGTCAGGCCGGTGTAGACCAGTTCACGCGACAGAACGCGGCTGTCCTGCCGTGGCAGCTGCAGCCACACTTCGTCGAACTCCGAGCCCTGCGCCTTGTGCACGGTCATCGCGAACGCGCTTTCGTGCGCGGGCAACGCGGCCGGGTGGAAGGCGCGCGGCTGCTCGACGGTATCGCCCGGGAACCACGCCACCATCGCACCGCTGCCATCGCGCAGGCAGATGCCGATATCGCCGTTGAACAGGCGGTGCCGGTAGCTGTTCTCGGTGACCAGCAGCAGGCGGCCCTGGAAGTAGCCCGGGGTGTTGCCAGCCAGCAGCTGTTCGATGCGGCTGTTGAGGCCGCGCGCGCCCTGCGGGCCTTCGCGCAATGCGGTCAGCACGCGCAGGCGGCCGGCCTGCTGCAGGGCAAGCACCGGATCGGCCGCCTCGGCCAGCGCGCGCCAATGGCCGAGCAGATGCTCGCGCTGGCCGCGCAATGGATCGGCCTCACCTTCGTGGAAGTGCACGCCCGCCAGCGACCCACCGCGTAGCAGCTGCAATGCAGTGCTGCTGTCGCCTTCGCGCACGGCATGCGCCAGCGGCGCCAGGTCCAGCGCATCACTTTGCCGGTAACCACGTTGCAACTGCACGCGGCGACCGGCGAAGGCGCGTGGTGCGGCCTGGGGCTGCAGCGTGGCCGGCGCCAGCAGGCCATGCAGTGCCTGCGTATCATCGGCGCGGGTGCCGATGCCATCGCCGCTGGCACGCAGGATCGCGCTGAGCACGTCGCCGGCTTCGACCGACGGCAACTGATCGGGATCGCCGAGCAGGATCAGGCGGGTGCCGCTGGCGATCGCGTCGACCAGCTTGGCCATCATCGGCAGATCGATCATCGACGCTTCGTCGACCACCACCACATCCATCGGCAGCGGGTTGTCGGCATGGTGCCGGAAGCGTGGCGAATCGGGGATCACCCCGAGCAGGCGATGCAGGGTGGTGCCAGTAATGGGCAATGCCTTGCACAAGGTCGGGTCCAGTCTTTGTTCCTGCAGCCGCTGCACGGCCACGCGCAGGCTCTCGGCCATGCGCTCGGCGGCGCGCCCGGTAGGCGCGGCCAGCGCCACTTCGGGCAGCGGCTGGCCGGCGTACCGGGCCTGCGCCGCCAGCAGCAGCAACAAGCGCGCGATGGTGGTGGTCTTACCGGTGCCGGGGCCGCCGGTGACCAGCGCCAGCGGATGGCGCAGGGTCACGCCGGCTGCGCGTGCCTGGTGATCCTCGCTGCCCAATGCCTGCGGGAACAGCTGCGCGAACAACGGCGCCAACGCCGTCATGTCCGGGGCCGGCAGCGGATGCCGGCCGATACGCTGCAGACCGGCCGCCAACTGACGCTCGTACTCGCGGTAGCGGCGCAGGTAGAGCAGGCCGTTTTCCAGCACCAGCGGTGCATCCTCGGCGATGGCCTCGGCCTGCTCCGGCGTCGCTACCCACGGCGATGCACACAACTGTGCCAACCAGTCCTGCGCGGCAGGCCACTCGGGCACGCCTTCCAGCAACCGCTGTGGTTGCGCAGGGTCGAACGCGGCGTGGCCCTGCGACACCGCCAGCGAGGCCAGCGCCGCCGCCAGCGCCACGCTTTCCGGCGTGTCGTCGCGCAGCCGCATCAGGCTGGTCGCCAACGCATGGTCGAGCGTGCGCAGCTGGCCCTTCTGGTGCAGTTCCTTCAACAGGCTCATGCGCTGGCTCCACGCGCACGCGCCACCAGTTCGGCCTGGGCCTGTTCGCCACCGGCGAACAGCGCGTCCAGTGCATCCACCAGCGCCAGCGGGAAGCGGTCCACATGCACGCCGTTGCCGGCGCCATCCAGCCCGCGGCAGAACAGGTAGCGGATGCCGCCCATGTCGCGCTCGTAATCGTAGGCCGCGCCCAGGCGGAAGCGCAGCCAGCGGTGCAGGGCCACGGTGTAGATCAGTGCCTGCAGGTCGTACTCGCTGTGGCGCATGGCGATGGCCAGCAGGTCCGGGCTGTAGCCGGGCAGGCGGTTGGACTTGTAGTCGAGCACGTACCAGCGCCCGTCGCGCACGTAGGTCAGGTCGATCATGCCGGTCATCAGCCCTTCCAGCCGGTGGCGCTGACCGAAGCCTCGACGACCACTGGAAACGCCGTGCGCATGCAGCACCTGCAGCAGGGCCGGCACCGTGGTCGGTTCGATGGCGAAATGGAAATCGATTTCCGCGCGGCGCTCGCCTTCGCCCAGGCTGTGCAGCGCGCCACCTTCGGGTAGCGGCGCGGTGAGCGTGTGGCCGACCAACGGCGCCAGCACCGCCACGCCATCGTCCAGGTCGACGTCGGCATAGCCTTCATCGTGCAGCGCCTTGCGCAGTACCTCGGCCTGCCCCTCAGGGGCTTCCAGGCCTGGCTGCCAGTCACCCCATGCAGCGAAGTCGACGTTCTCCATCGCCTCGTGCAGCACGTTGCCGAAGCGACTGCCCATGAAACGCGGATCGAGCGGCGCGCTGTCTTCGGCGGCCGCGATGGGTTCCGGCAGGGCCGGTTCCAGCGGCAGTTCCGGGCCAGCCGGTTCATCGGCGGCCGGTGCCGGCAGCTCGGTGGCGGCCGCTTCGATATCACTGTTTGCGCCGGCGTCCGCATGCGCCAGCTGGGTGAAGCTGTACACCCACCAGTCGTGCGGCACGCGCCGGGTCAGTGCACGCACCGCCGGAAGCTCACCTTCCACCTCGGCCGCCAGCTGCGGCAGCGTGGCCGGCGCCTCGCTGTCGTCGACATGTACATCGGCATGTGTGCGCAGCCCCTGCAGGTCACCCAGCAGGGGCGCCAGCCGCGTCCTGCCGAGCCCGGCCAGGTCGCCCACGGCGATCCACAGCGCATGTTCGGCACGGGTCAGGCCGACATACAGCAGGCGTGCATCTTCGGCACGCTGCTCGCGTTCGCGCTGCGCGGTGGCCGCTTCCCAGGCCTCGTCCTTGTCCAGCTTCCAGTGCAGCTGGCGCTGGCCGCCCACATGCACCGTGCAGTGCGAGGCGGTGTTCGGCGCACCGCCATCGATGCCCACGAAGGGCAGGAACACCAGCGGATACTCCAGGCCCTTGCTCTTGTGCAGGGTGATGATCTGCACACGCCGCGCATCCGATTCCAGGCGCAGCAGCTGCTGCTCGTCATCCTGGTCGGCGCTGGCCATCTGCCCCTGCAGCCAGTCCAGCAGGCCGTGCATGCCCAGCGCCTGTGCGGAGGCTTCCTGCAGAAGTTCACCCAGCTGCAGGTAGTTGGTCAGGCGGCGCTCGCCATCGATCAGCGCCAGCAGGCGCTCGCCTTGTGCAGCACAGACGTCGGCGATCACCGCGAACGGTCCGCCGCGCTGCCAGCGCTCGCGCCAATGCAGCAGCTGCGCCTGGAACCCGCGTTGCAGGTCGCCCTCGCGTTCCATCGCCGCAATCGCACTTGCGCGCTGGCCGAGCAGCACGGTGGCCAGCGCCGCACGCAGGCGGCCTTCGTCGGCCGGTTGCAGCAATGCGAGCAGCAGCGCACGGAGATCACGCGCTTCAGGGGTGGCGAACAGGCTCTGCTTGCCGGCTGCCACTGCCGGAATGCCAACCGCGGCCAGCGCGCGCTGCACCAGGGTGGCCTCGCGATGCGAACGTACCAGCACCGCGATGTCACCTGGCTGCACCGGTCGCCCGCGCAGCACGGCGTTGCCGGCCCGCGCATCGACCAGGGTCTGGTGGATGGCGGCGACGCAGGCCTGGGTGGCCGCGTCACGCGAGGCGTCGGCACTCATCGCCTTTTCGCCGCCACTGCGCAGCACGTGCAGGGTCAGCGCGATGGCGACGCGGCCATCGCGCAGGTAATCCTCGTCAACGCGCACGCCACCGGGCCGCACCGGCTCGAACTGGATGTCGCGTTCGAGGAAGGCGTCCTCACCACCGTTGTCATACAGCGCCTGCAGCGCACGCAGCACGGCCGGGCGCGAGCGGAAGTTCTGGTCCAGTACCGGCGCCTGCTGCGCCACCTGCTTGGCCTTCAGGTAGGTGTGGATGTCGCCGCCGCGAAAGCCGTAGATCGCCTGCTTGGGATCACCGATCAGGAACAGCGCCGGCGCCAGGCCGAGTTCACGCACCTCCAGCGAATCACCGAACACGGTGTGGAAGATGCCCCACTGGCGGTCGTCGGTGTCCTGGAACTCATCGACCAACGCGATGCGGTACTGCGCGCGCAGCTGCTTCACCAGTGCCAGCCGCTGCGGGCCTTCCAGAGCCAGTGCCACGCCATCGATCAGATCGTCGTAAGTCTGCACCCGGCGGGTGCGCTTCAGTGCCTGCAGGCGCTGCGTGGCTTCGTCGCGAAGCGCGTGCAGGAAATTCAATGCGGTGGCACGCAGCCAGGCATCGCGTTCGGCCAGCAACGCGACATAGCGCGCCAACGGCGCCTGCAGCGGCGACGACGGCGTGCGATCGGGGAATTTCTTGTTGGTCTTGTCGGCCAGCACCTCCGGCAGCAGTGCCGGCAGGCGCTCGCTGGCCAGCAGTTCGCGTGGATCGGCGCGCTCGGCCCAGGCCAGCAGCTGCCGGCCCAGCGGGTGCAGCCAGCCCAGCTTGTAGGACACGCCGTTGAGCCACTTGTTGTCGACCGCATCGCAGAGGTCGATGAAGAACTGCTCGCCATGCTCGCGCACGCTTGCCGACAGTGCTTCCGCCGCGCTCTGCAATGCCGGGTGTGGATCGGCCAGTGTCACCGGCTGCGGCAACGGATGCAGTTGCGGCGCGGCCAGCAGCGCGCGCAGATCGGCGGCCAGCGCGTCCGGGGTGGACCACAGCCAGGTCAGCGGTTCCAGCGTGGCCGGGTCGTTGGCATGCACCCGCCACAGGTCCGCCGCCAGCTCCTCCAGCAGTTCACGATCGCTGGCCAGCAGTTCCGGAGGGTCGAAGGTGTGGCCGCTCTCCAGCGTATGCTCGCGCAGCACGCGGGTGCAGAAACCATGAATGGTGAAGATGGAGGCCAGGTCGATCTCGTCGGCGGCGACCTGCAGGCGGCGCTTCAGTGCTGCGGCGCTTTCGCTGCCCTCCTGCAGATGACGCTGCAGCACCGCGCGAGTGAGGCGCATGTCCGGCGCTTCGCCCTCGACCGGTTCCAGGTCGACCAGCCGCGCGGCCAGCGCCAAACGCTCGCGGATGCGCTTGCGCAGTTCCTGGGTGGCGGCATCGGTGAAGGTCACCGCCAGGATCTGGCCGATGCGCAGGCCCTGTTCCACCACCAGGCGGGTGAACAGCGTGGCCAGGGTGAAGGTCTTGCCGGTGCCGGCGCTGGCTTCGATCAGTCGTATGCCATCCAGCGGCAGGGCCAGGTAAGGGTCACCGGCCATGGGCACGATCGGCTCATCTGCGAGGGCACTGTTCATGCGCCATCCTCCCGGCTTGATTCGGCGCCCAGCGTGCGGCCTTCGCGCACCGCGCTGAAGACCACCTGGCTGTTGCGCAGCAGGTCGGCATAGCTGGCATCGGTGGCGAACGGGTCGGCACCGCGCAGCAGCAGCTGCCAGGCGTCGCTGCTGGATTCACCCCAGCTGCGGTCGCTGCCGTGCCACTGCTTCCAGCCTTCGCTGCGCTGTTTTTCTGCCGGCGCGTTGTACAGCACCCAGCCGGTATACGGGGCAAAGCGCAGCGGCTCACGCAGGCCACGCTGGCGCAGCTGCAGCAGCGCACGCAACGCCGCGCGTGCAACGGGAACGCTCAGCGCCGGTACGACGTGCGGGCCGGGACCGGCATCGCCGCCATCGTGGAACTGCACCAGCGGCAGCGCATCACCGGCGGCATTGGCCAACAGCCAGTCCAGGCCCTGGCGGATCACTGCATTGCCATTGAGGGTGCCGGCACGCAGGCGCACCAGCCCTTCTGGATGTCGATCGGCCACGCGGCCATGCAGGCGCACCCCGTCGATTTCCACCTCGTAACGACGGCTTTCCAGCGGTTCGCCCTGCATCCAGCCCAGCAATGCACTGGCATACGGACGCGTCTTCAGCTGCTCCACCTCGAACTGGCGCTCGCCCAATGGACCCGACGGCAGCAGGCCGCGTGCGCGCAGGCGCGGATACAGCGGCTCGGTATCGCCGCTGAGCGTGGCACGTACCACTGCGGCCTGCACGCTGCGCTTTTCCGGCCCGCGCGGGGACAGCACCAGCGGTTCCAGGTCGTCCACCTCCTCGACCTCGTCGGCCAGGCGCAGACCGAGCGACTGCGCCAGGAACTGCCCGGCCGGATCGCACAGGAAACGGCGCAGGGTATCGAGCGCGACCTCGTCTTCCACCGCATCGTCGAGCGGCGGCGGTAATGGGGCATCAAACCACGGCAGCAGGCCGCCGCGCTGGCCGGTAAGGCGACCCGCCGCCGGATGCCACTGCCGGCGATAGCTGAAGCGACGCGGATCACCATCGCCAAACGCCGCAGGTGAGAACGGCTGCAGGGCATGGCGCACGGTGAAGTCGCGCACGGCCGCCGGTGGATCGAGGTGATAGGCGGCAGCGGCGTCGATCAGTTCGCTGACCAGCACCGACGGCTCGCGCACGCTGCCGTCGCGCGGGTCGGCGCCGAGATAGCTGAGATAGAACACCTCCTGCGCGGCCGCGAACAGCTGCAGGAACAGGAAGCGGTCGTCTTCCCGGGTAGAGCGGTCACCCGGGCGGCGACGCGGTGTGTCCAGCTCGGCGGTGAGCTGGTTGAGACCGGCAGCCGGGTCACGACGCGGGAAATCACCATCATTGAGGCCCAGCACGCAGATCACCCGGAATGGCAGCAGGCGCATCGGCACCATGCGGCCGAAGCTGATGCCACCCGTCAGCAGCGGTGCGCGTGTATCGGCCTCGCCCAGCGCGCCGGCGAAGTGCGAACGCACTACCTCCGGTGGCACACCGTCGGCGAAGCCGGCCTTGGCAGCATCGTCGGCAAACTGGTTGAGCAGCTTGCGCAGGCGCTCCAGCGCGCGCTGGCTGTTGGGGGAGCTGGGCGCATTGGGCAGCAGTGCATCCAACAGCGACAGCAGGCGCTGCCGCCATTGCCCCGGGGTGAGCAGCTCACCGAGGCGACGCTGATACACGGCCAGCACACGCAGCAGCCGCAGCAAGCGGTCCAGCGCGTCCAAGGCACCACCTTCCAGCTCGATCCACGGCGCCACGCCGGCCAAGTCGGCTTCGCTGCCGGTGGCATGGCCGAGTACCAGGCGATCCAGCGCGAACTGCCAGGTGTAGGCATCGTCGGCCGGCGCCTGGTGCTGGTTGCGATGCTTCGCGTCCAGGCCCCAGCGCGCGCCGGCCTGCTGCAACCAGCCATGCAGGCGGTCGAAGTCCACCGCTTCCAACCCGGCCGCTTCGGCCAGCGGCGCGCTGGCCAGCAGGTCCAGCACCTCGTTCAGGCCGAAGCGCGAGACCGGCAGGCCCAGCAGGTGCACGAACACATCGGCCAACGGCTCGCCGGCCAGCGGGCTGCTGTCGGCCAGCGCATACGGAATGTGCTCGTCGTCACCGCCGCGGCCGCCGAACACCGCTTCCAGGTACGGCACGTATGGATCGATGTCCGGCGCCAGCACGGCGATCTCGCGTGCCTGCAGCGGCGGGTCGAAGCGCGGGTCCTGCAGCAGGCTGCGCAACTGGTCGTGTAACACCTGCAGCTCGCGCAGGCGGGTGTGGCAGGCATGCACCTGCAGGCTCGGGTCGTCGCTGCGCAGGCCATCGCGCAGTTCGCCCCAGGGCAATGCGCGGCGGTGGAACAGGTCGCGCTGCAGGCGGTGCAGCAGGCTGTCGGACAGGCCGCCTTCGTCCAAGGTCGGGCGTCTGTCGTCTTCCGGATCGGAATAGGCGGCGATCTCGCCGGCCGGGTGCACCACCTCGTAACTGCCCAGCACCGCCATGAAGTCGCGACCGGCCGCACCCCAGGCTTCCAGCAGGCGGTTCTCGCCGGCCGCTTCACCGAAGGGATCGGGCGCGCCGCTGCGCAGGCGCTCGGCCAGCGTCTGCAGGTCACCCCAGTACGACTGCACCGGGGTAGGCATGTAGAAGTGCAGCTCGCCCACACGCGCCTGCGTGGCCATCACCCGCAGCACGTCGGGTGAGATGTTGAGCGTTGCGAACGCGGACATGCGCGGCGGCAAGCCCTTCGGCAGCGGCTGGCCGGCCCCCTCGAAGCGGTCCAGGTATTCCTGGATGCGACGTGCGCGATAGTCATGGCCGTGGGTGATGGTGCGCCACAGGATCGCCTGCGGATCGGCCGGATCGGCGCCGGCCGCCCAACGCAGCAGCCAATCACGGCGCCAGGCCTGGTACTTCTCGAACACCGAGGCCATCTCGCCAGCCAGCGCCCACGGCTTCAATGCGTCATCGCCGGCAAGATAGGACTGCAGCGCGCGCATCGGTGGCTGCGCCAGCAGATGCGGGTCGCGCAGTGCCTGGTACAGCCTCCAGTGCAGGCCGGCGGCATCCAGGTCGTCCTGCTCCCCGCTGACGTTGGCCTTCAGCGCGCGGGCCACGAACTCGCCCGGCGTGAGGAATTCGAGGTTGGCGGCGACACCGAACTCGGCGGCGAGTGTCGCTTGCAGCCAGCGCCGCATCGCCACCTGCGGGATCAGCACCACCTCCGGCGCCAGCAATGGCTGCCCTGGCACCGGCACACGCACGTTGCGCGCCAGCAGGGCAGCCAGCACGTCCAGCGAATTGGAATGGTAGAGGCGGAAATCGCTGCCCGGGTCACTCATCGTGCACAGTGTGCAGCACACCCGGCCGTATTCAATGCCGGGGGATGGTGATCGCGACGGATTGTTCCGGCCGTTTCCGGAATTGTCCCGGTCTGGCAGCGGTCCGACCGTGCAACAATACTGGACCGTCCAGTCTGCTTATGTTCAGCAGTCTGACCCGATGCTTCAATGTCGAAAAAACGTTAAGGGTGCCCATGTCGGCTGCCACTCCCAGTCTGGTGCAGTTGTCCAACGTCCGCATCGACCGGAGCGGGCGCACGATCCTGCGCGACGTTTCGCTGCAGGTGCCCCAGGGCAGCATCACTGCTGTGCTCGGTCCGTCCGGCAGTGGCAAGTCGACCCTGCTGGCGGCACTGACCGGCGAACTGCGCCCGGCTGCGGGTGACATCACCCTGTTCGGCAAGCCGATCCCGCAGCGCAGCGCCGAACTGCTGGAGATGCGCAAGAGCGTCGGTGTGCTGCTGCAAGGCAATGGCCTGCTGACCGACCTGACCGTGGCCGAGAACGTCGCCCTGCCGTTGCGCACACACACCCGCCTGCCGGCTCCGGTGCTGCGCCGGTTGGTGCAGATGAAGCTGCATTCGGTCGGCCTGCTGGCCGCCGCCGATGCCTGGCCGCGTGAACTGTCCGGTGGCATGGCCCGCCGCGTGGCACTGGCCCGCGCGCTGGCCCTGGACCCGCCGCTGATGATCTACGACGAGCCGCTGACCGGGCTGGACCCGATCGCCTCCGGAGTCATCATGAGCCTGATCCAGCGCCTCAACCACAGCCTGGGCCTGACCAGCATCATCGTCAGCCACCACGTGCATGAGACCCTGCCGATCTGCGACCAGGTGATCGCCATCGCCAATGGCGGCATCGTGTTCCAGGGCAGCCCCGAGGCGCTGCAGTCCAGCCAGGACCCGCTGCTGCGGCAGTTCCTGCACGGCCAGCCCGACGGCCCCATCCCGTTTGATGCCGCACCGCGTGCGAGGGTTGCCTGATGCCGTTCGTGCAAGCCACCCGCTCGCTGGGACGTGCCGGTCTGTTCTCGCTGACCGTGCTGCGCGGCTCATTGCCAACCCGTGATTTCCTGGCCGAGCTGACCCGCGAGATCTACAAGATCGGCGCGCGCTCGCTGCCGATCATCGCCGTCGGCGGCGCCTTCGTCGGCCTGGTGCTGACCCTGCAGGGCTACCGCACGCTGACCACCTTCGGTGCGGCCGACGCGCTGTCGACCCTGCTCGGCCTGTCGCTGTACCGCGAACTGGCACCGGTATTGACCGCGCTGTTGTTCATCGGCCGCGCCGGCAGCTCGATCGCCGCCGAACTGGGCCTGATGCGCGCCACCGACCAGATCAAGGCCTTGGAACTGATGGCCATCGACCCGGTGGCCAAGGCCGTGGCGCCGCGCTTCTGGGCAGCGGTACTGACCGTGCCGCTGCTGACCGGCATCTTCTGTTCGCTGGCGATCAGCGCCAGCTACTTCGAAGCCGTGCACGTGCTGGGCCTGGACAATGGTGTGTTCTGGTCGGCACTGCGTGGCAGCGTGGACTTCTGGGACGACTTCGGCGTGGCGATGCTGAAGTCGGCGATCTTCGGCGGCACCGCCGCGCTGGTTGCCGCCTATGTCGGCTTCCACGCCGAACCGACCATCGAAGGCACGTCCGTCGCCACTACCCGCGCGGTGGTCAACGCCTCGCTGCTGGTGCTGATGTTCAACTTCGTGCTGTCGGCAATGTTGTTCACCTAACCCCTCCATCGGCGGCGCGCATCGGCGCGCGGCCACCACGACTGATCAGGTAATCCACATGGCCATCCGCGGTCCCAGACTCGAATTCTCCGTCGGCGCTTTCCTGCTGCTGGCCCTGGCCTCGCTGATGGTGCTGGCCGTCGCCTCGACCAACCAGCGCTGGAGCTGGGGTGGCGAAGGCTATGAACTCAAGGCCCGCTTCTCCCAGGTTGGCCAGTTGCGCAAGCAGGCGCCGGTGAAGATTGGTGGTGTCACCGTTGGCCAGGTCGCGGCGATCGACCTGGACCCGGTCAAGTTCGAATCGATCGTGACCCTGCGCATGGACAGCAAGGTCAAGGATCTGCCGGCGGACACCTCGGCCGGCATCTTCACCAGTGGTTTGCTCGGCGAGAGCTATATCGGTCTGCAGCCCGGCGGCGATCCGGACGTGCTGAAGCCCGGCGAAGAAATTGTCTTCACCCAGCCGGCCGTGGACCTGATCCAGCTGGTCGGCAAATACATGTTCAGTGGCGGCGCCGGTGGCGGCGCTGCTCCGAAGCCCAACGATGGCGCGCAGGCGCCTGCAACGGAACCGCAACCATGAAGATGAAACTGATCCCGGCCCTGCTCGCCTCGTCGCTGCTGCTGGCCACCCCGTTCCTGGCACAGGCGCAGGCCGCCGCCCCCGCTGCTGCCGCCCCCCAGGGCCAGGCCGGCAAGGTGGTGATCGACGCCAGCACCCGCATCCTCAACACCCTGCAGCAGCGCCGTGCCGAATTCAGCGGCAACCCGGCCAGCCTGCGCAGCTACATCGACAGCGAGCTCAACCGCACCTTCGACCGCGACTATGCCGCGCGCCTGGTGCTGGGCACGCACGCGCGAGGCGCTGCTGACGCGGACATCAAGCTGTTCGCCAATGCGATGGCCGACAACCTGATGCAGCGCTACGGTTCCACGCTGCTCAACATCCAGGGCAAGCCGAGCTTCCGACTGAAGGGCGAAAGCCCGCTGCCGGGCAACCGCGGCGTGCGCGTGAGCACCGAGCTGGTGCGTGCCGGCAGCGAGCCGACGCCGGTCGAGTACTGGATGCGCAATGAAGGCGGCCAGTGGAAGATCTTCGATGTGAACATCGAAGGCATTTCCTACGTACAGACCTTCCGCAACCAGTTCGATGCCCCGCTGCGACAGAAGGGCATCAAGCAGGTGGCCAACGATCTGCGCAGCGGCAGCATGCAGGCCGGGCCGGCCGGCAATGGCAAATAAGGCGCTGGCGCTGCTGGAAGGTGACACCCTGCGCCTGCGCGGGGTGCTCGACCGTGCTGCGGTGATCGCGCTGTGGCCGCAACTGCAGGCCCTGCCGGCGCAGCTGTCGCGGCTGGAGCTGGCGGAGGTCGAGCGCGTGGACAGCGCCGGCCTGGCGTTGCTGGCCGAGCTGGCCGCACGCGCACGCCAGAGTGGCCATCCGCTGACGATCTCCGGCGCCCCCGCCGGCTACAACGAACTGAGCGCGGCCTACCGGCTGTCGCCCGACCTGGACTTCAACGCTACTTCTGCTGCGAGCTGACATGAACGTCGTACGCGTTTTTCCTCTGATCCTCCTGGCTGCTGCGCTCAGCGCCTGTGCCGGCAAGCCGGCACGCAGCGACGCGCCGGTGGCCGACACCGTGGTGCCGGCGACGAGCATCACCCCTGTCGACAACGCTGTTGGTGCCGATGCACCTGCTGCGAGCGCGGTTGCCGATGCCCCCGTACCGCAGGCAACCACGCCGGCACCGGCTACCGCCGCACAGGGTGCGACCGGTAGTGACACCGCTGCTGCCGCTCCGGGCGGCGATGACGACTTCGACGCGTTGTACGGCGCCAACGGCAGCACCACCAACACCACCGCGTACGACCCGTGGGAACCGTTCAACCGCAAGGTGCACGGGTTCAACAACGCCGTCGACCGCGGTATCGCCCGTCCGCTGGCGACCGCCTATACCCACGTGGTGCCGCGCTTTGCCCGTACCGGTGTGAGCAACTTCTTCAGCAACCTGCGTGCGCCGCTGACCATCACCAACCAGCTGCTGCAGGGTCGCCCCGCCGATGCCTGGGACAGCCTGGGCCGGTTCCTGATGAACACCACGCTGGGCATTGGTGGTCTGTTCGACCCGGCCAGCAGGGCGATGGTGCCGCGTCGCAACGAGGACTTCGGTCAGACCCTGGGTGCCTGGGGCTGGCGTCGTTCGCGTTACGTGGAACTGCCGTTCTTCGGCCCGCGTACCGTGCGTGACGTGTTCGGCCTGGCCGGTGACATCCCGCTGTCGCCGATCCGCCGCATCGAAAGCGACAAATACCGCATCGGCCTGCAGGGCCTGCAGCTGGTCGATACCCGTGCGCAGCTGCTGGCGATCGACGACCTGCGCGATACCGCAGTGGACGAATACGCCTTGGTCCGCGATGCGTGGATGCAGCGTCGCAACTACCAGATCGAGAACGACCTGCGCGGCAAGCGCGAGCGTGGCAGCGACGATGCGAACTCGCCGATCCCGGTCGATGCGATGCCGATGCCGCAGTGGACCAACTGATCACTGCTGGCACCGCATGAAAAACCCCGCCTTGGCGGGGTTTTTTGTTTTACCGGCATCCATCCACCTTCCGGCAGCTGCCAACCTTGGTTGGCACGTCGTTTTCAGGCAGCCAGCGCCGCCTCGACGGCCTCGCGCAGGCGCGCGTCATCAGCGGCAACGTCCGGGGCGAAGCGGGCGATGACCTTGCCATCGCGGCCGACCAGGAACTTCTCGAAGTTCCACAGCACTGCCGGTGCCGCGTGGATCGGAATCTCCTTGCTGGCCAGGCGCTCGCGCAGCGGGCCTTCACCGATCGCCTGCGGCTGTGCGGCAGTCAGCTGCTGGTACAGCGGATGGGTGTCTTCTCCCGCCACGCTGATCTTGGCGAACATCGGGAAGCTCACGTCGTAGGTCAGCTGGCAGAACTGCTGGATCTCCGCCTCGCTGCCCGGCTCCTGGCCGAGGAAGTTGTTGGCCGGGAAGCCCAGCACTTCCAGACCCTGCGCGTGCTTTTCCGCGTACAGCGCCTGCAGGCCTTCGTATTGCGGGGTCAGGCCACACTTGGACGCGACGTTGACCAGCAGCAGCACCTTGCCCTGGTAGTCGGCAAGCGAGGACGGCTGGCCGTCGATGGTGGTGAGGGAAATATCCTGGATCGAGGTGCTCACGCGGGACTCCGGCTACAGCGGGGAAAGGCCCACCAGCATACCGCCGCGCGCGCTGCGGTAGAGCCGAGCCCATGCTCGGCTGCCGTGGCATCAGCCGATGCATGGGCTCGGCTCCACAGGACATCCTCAGTCGACGCAGATCGTGCCCTGCGCCTTGCCACCTTCGATACGCTGGCGGCAGCCGAAGGTCTGGCTGGCATCACGCTGGCAGGTGCCGGTGGCCACCGCACCGGCAGCCACCTCGCCCGTGGCCAGGCACTGGCCGCTGCAGTCGCTTTTGTTGCTGCAGGTCTTGCCGGCGTCGGCATAGGGAATCACGCACTGCACCCGTTGCAGGCGGCCCAACGGCTGCAGGGTACCCCCGGCCGCACGGCAGTCCACGTCGCGTGCTTCTTCATAGGCTGTGGCGGCTTCAGGGCTGTCGGCCGCCGTGGGTACCGCACCCGCATCCTCACTGGCCGGTGGGGTACTGCTGCAGGCGGCAAGCAGCGCGCTCAGGGCAAGGCTGGCAAGGAATCGGAGGCGCATGGCAGTACCTGATCGGTGTGGACGGCGCCAGCATACGCACCCGACGATGCAGATGGCGTGTCAGCCGGCGTCAGGCGTCCTCACCCTCGCCTTCTGCCGCCTCTTCGTCGCTGGGTGCTTCGCCCAGGTCACCCAGCAGGCCTTGCGCCTGTTCGCCGGCCAGTGATTCCACGCCACGCAGGCGGCGTTCGATGGTGCGTGTCTTGCGGCTGGCCTCGCCGATGCTGCGGCCCACCGTGGTGATCTGTTTCTCGGCCTTCTCGAGGATACCGGCGAACTTGCCGAACTCGCTCTTCACTGCGCCCAGCAGACCCCATACTTCGCTCGATCGCTGCTCGATGGCGAGGGTGCGGAAGCCCATCTGCAGGCTGTTGAGCAACGCGGTGACGGTGGTCGGGCCGGCCACCACCACGCGGTGCTCGCGCTGCAGCAGATCGACCAGGCCAGGGCGTCGGATCACTTCGGCATACAGGCCTTCGGTAGGCACGAACATCACCGCGAAATCGGTGGTGTGCGGCGGCACGATGTACTTCTCGCAGATCGACTTGGCCTGCACGCGGATCGCGCGTTCCAGCTGGATGCCCTGCAGGCGCACGCCCTCGGCATCGCCCTGCTCCTGCGCATCGAGCAGGCGTTCATAGTCTTCGCGCGGGAACTTGGAATCGATCGGCAGCCAGACTGGCGTGTCGTCGTCGCGACGGCCCGGCAGGCGTACGGCGATATCGACCATCTCGTTGCCGTCAGGACGCACTTTCACTCCGCGCGCGTACTGTTCCTGGGTGAGGGTCTGCTCGAGGATGTTCTCCAGCTGCACTTCTCCCCAGCTGCCACGGTTCTTGACGTTGGTCAGTACCCGCTTCAGATCACCAACGCCGGTCGCCAGCTGCTGCATTTCACCCAGCCCGCGCTGCACCTGTTCCAGCCGTTCGGACACCAGCTTGAACGAGTTGCCCAGCCGCGTTTCCAACGTGGACTGCAGCTTCTCGTCCACGGTGTGGCGCATCTGCTCGAGCTTCTGCGCGTTGTCGGCCTGCAGCGCGCGCAACTGTTCTTCCAGGGTGGCGCGCATTTCCGAGATGCGCTGTTCATTGCGCTGGGTCAGCTCCTGCAGGCGCAGGCCCAGGCTCTCGGTCAGTCGCTGCTGCGACTGCGCTCCCTCCTCTCGGCCCTTGCGGGCGTCCTCCACCAGCGCCTGCCGCAGCGCACCGAACTGGGTATCGGTACGGGCGGTCAGTTCCTGCAGCTGTTGGCCGAAGGCATGGATGCGCGCCTCCTGCTGCTGACCGAACACATCCAGCTGCACGCGCAGTTCCTGCAGGCGCTCGCCCAGCGAAGCAGCACTGCGTTGCTGGCTGTCGGCCGCCTCGGCGCGGGCCTTGCGCGCATCTTCGCCCAGCGCTTCGCGCAGCAGATCCAGACGCTGATCGGTGCGCGTGGACAGGTCCGTCAGCGCGCGCGCGAACCCATCCAGCTGCTCGCGCAACTCGCTGCGGCCAGCGCGTGCTTCATCACGCACGGCCTGTTCCAGGCGATCGTGGGGCGGACGGCGCAGCAGCGCCACCAGTTGCAGGATCAGCACGACCAGCAGCAGGCCGGCGACGAGGAGGAATTCGGTTTGCATGTGGCAAGTGTAGGCTGGGCCAGTCTCACGTGCTGAAACCCGCCCATGTTTGTTCTCTACGGAAAACCCACCTCGATCAACGTACGCAAGGTGCTGTGGCTGTGCGCCGAACTCGATCTGGCGTTCACGCATGACCCGGCACCCGCGCCGGACCTGCTGGCCACGCTGAATCCAAACCGGCAGGTGCCGGTGCTGCGCGATGGCGACGTCGTGCTGTGGGAGTCCAACAGCATCTGCCGCTACCTGGCCGCGCGCCAGGGACGCGATGACCTGCTGCCCGCCACGGCGCAGGGCCGCGCCAAGGTGGAGCAATGGATGGATTGGCAGGCCACCGACCTCAACAGTGCCTGGCGCCACGTGTTCATGGCCCGCGTACGCCAGCACCCCGACTTCGCGGACGACGCACGAGCGGAGGCCAGCCTGGCGCACTGGAACCATCTGATGACACTGCTCGATGCACAGCTGGCGACGACCGATGGCTACGTGGTGGGCAACACCTTCACCCTGGCCGACATCGTGCTCGGCCTGTCGGCGCAGCGCTGGCGCAGCACCCCCGGCAACAAACCGGCGCTGCCCTACGTGGAAGCCTGGTTCGAGCGCCTGCGCCCCCGCCCGGGCTTCGCCGAGCATGTGGACAACGGTGTGGCGTAGCACGCTTGCTTGGCTTCATCCACGCATGGCGTGGATCTACTGTGTCGACCAAGGTCGACACCTACCAACAGCAGCGGGAAACCGTCGAAGGCGGGGCGGTGTGGGTTGGCAGGACCGTTGGCGCCATGGATGGCGCCATCGAGCCCCCAAGGACGGGTTTACGGCGTGTCCTGCCAGCCCACACCGCCCCGCCAACCCGCAGGAGCCCCGCTTTGGCTTTGGCTGTCGCCTCTGCGGGTGCCGGGCGCAGCCCGGCGTCACCAGCCCTCGAGCACGATCTTGCCCTTGGCCCGATGGCTCTCCAGCAGCGCATGCGCCCGCCGCAGGTTGGCCGCATCGATGCGGCCGAAGTGCTCGCCCAGCGTGGTCTGCAGCACGCCGGCATCGACCAGTTCGGCCACTCGGTTCAGCAGCTCATGCTGGCGTTGCATGTCCGCGGTCCTGTACAGCGGCCGGGTGAACATCGACTCCCAGTGCAGCGACAGTGCCTTGCGCTTGAGCGCCATCACATCGATCTGGCCCGGATCATCGATCAACCCCAGCTGCCCTTGCGGCGCCAGCAACTCGACGAGCTGCGCATAGTGCTGGTCGGTGTGGGTCAGGCTGGCCACGTGGTCCACCTCGGTGATACCGAGCCGGGCCAGGCCCTCGGCCAGCGGCCGGGTGTGGTCGATCACATGATGTGCGCCCATTGCCTGCACCCAGTCCTGGGTCTCCGGGCGCGAGGCGGTACCGATCACCGTCAGCTTGGTCAGCCGACGCGCCAACTGCACCAGGATCGAACCCACGCCACCCGCTGCACCGATCACCAGCAGGGTCTGGCCGTCACCACCGCCTTCGGCGATGCGCAGGCGGTCGAACAGCAGCTCCCAGGCGGTGATCGCGGTCAGCGGCAGCGCTGCCGCAGCGGCATCGTCGAGGCTGGTCGGCTTGCGGCCAACGCTGCGCTCGTCCACCAGCTGGTATTCGGCGTTGCTGCCCGGGCGATCGATCACACCGGCGTAGTACACCGCATCGCCGGGCTGGAACAGGGTCACCTCGCTGCCGACTGCATCAACCACACCCACCGCATCCCACCCCAGCACGCGAGGGCCGTCGGTGGCAGCGCCGCGGCGTACCTTGGTGTCGACCGGGTTCACCGCTACCGCGCGCACCGCTACCCGCAGGTCACGCGGGCCCGGCTGAGGTACGGGCAGGTCGAGGTCGATCAGGGCCTGCGGGTCGTCGATCGGCAGGCCGGCTTGGGTGTAGGCAATAGCGCGCATGGGGGAGATCCAATGAGGAGAGGCCACAGCGTGCGCCGTGCGCAGGGGGGTAGAAAGGCGCAGAATCGGTCAACACTTTCACTGCAGCAATGAAAATGGTCCGTTTCGATGATCTGCAGCTGTTCGTCCGTACCGCCGCACTGGGCAGCTTCTCGCAGGCTGCGCGCGAGGCCGATCTGCTGCCGGGACAGGTGGCCGCAGCGGTGGCGCGGCTGGAACGCGAACTGGACCTGCGCCTGTTCGTGCGTACCACCCGCAGCCTGCGGCTGACTGCCGAAGGCGCGCTGTACCTGCCCTATGCACAGGACGTTCTGACCACCCTGCGCGAAGGCCAGGCACGGGTGCAGGGCGAGGATGCCGAACTGCACGGCACCCTGCAGTTGTCGGCGCCCTCGGATTTCGGCCGCAACCTGCTGCTGCCGTGGCTGACCGCGTTCCGTGCCGCGCATCCGCGGCTGCGTCTGCACCTGCGCTTGTCCGATGAAGTGGCCGACGTGTTCCGCGACCCCGTCGACGTGGCCATCCGCATCGGCCACTTCGACGACGCCAACTACGTCGCCCTGCCGTTGCTGGAAGGCAACCGGCGCGTGCTGACCGCATCGCCCGAGTACCTGCGGCGGCGTGGCACGCCGACCCGGCTGGAGGATCTGCGTGAACACGATTGCCTTGTCTACCAGCTCGGCGGCCGTGCCTACGATCGCTGGTCGTTCGAGCTTGAGGGGCGCCGCGCGGTGATCCCGGTACGCGGGCCACTGGTCTGCGACGACGCCGACGTGGTGCGGCGCTGGGCGGTCGCCGGCGAAGGCATCACCTACAAGTCCTGGCTGGACGTGCGCGAGGACGTACTGGGTGGACGCCTGCAGGTGCTGCTGGATGGCATCGGCAGCCACATCCCCCTGCAGCTGGTGTGCCCGCACCGCAAGCAGTTCTCACCGGCCGTGCGGCAACTGCACGCGCAGCTGCGCCAGTACCTGCAACCGCTGCTGTCCGCGATGCCCGGCCATGGCGACACGCCCCTGTCGCCTGCGTCGTCACTGGCCGACAATGGGCCTCCCCCGTTGTAAGAGAGTCGCGCCATGCCGTGGATGGGCATCCAGGACCTGTGGACATTTCTGGTCGCCGTGCTGGTGTTTCTGGCCCTGCCCGGGCCGGGCACCTTCACCCTGCTGACCGCCACCGGTCGTGGCGGTGTACGCGGCGGCTACACGGCGCTGGCCGGCCTGCTGGTCGGCGACCAGATCCTGATGTGGCTGGCACTGGCCGGCGTGGCCGCGCTGCTCAAAGCCAATCCGACAGTGTTCCACGCGGTGCAGTATCTCGGCGCGGCGTACCTGGTGTGGGTAGGCATCAGCCTGCTGCGCACGCCCAAGGGTGACGGTGCCGAAGTTGGCCCGGTGCGCATGCAGCCGGGCCGCTACTTCCACCAGGCAATCCTGGTCAGCCTGCTCAATCCGAAGGCGATCCTGTTCTACATGGCTTTCCTGCCGTTGTTCATCGACCCGAAGGCACACCAGGGCATGGCCACCTTCGCGGCGCTGGCCGGCATCATCTTCGTGGTCAGCATCGCTTACTGCTCGCTGTTGATCTGGGTTGGCAACCTGGCCCGGCGCCGGTTGATCCAGCACCCGCGGGTCAGTGATGCGCTGCGACGCGTGGCCGGTCTGTTCCTGGTCGGCTTCGGCATCCGCCTGGGCCTGAACGGGTGATCGCGCGCTTGCCGCTGCTGGCGCTGGGACTGATCCTGGCCGGCGCCGCCAGCGCTGCGCCGGAACACCGCTGCCTGACCGGCGGTCGCAATGACAGCATCCATCTGGAATGGCGCTGGCTGGAGGACGGCCAGGCCGATGTGCGCTACGCCGGGCACCGCGAGCGCCTGCAGTTGCGCCGGGTTTCGCTGGAGACCACGGTGCTGGCCGAAGATCGCCCCTACCAGTTCGACAGCGTGTGGGAAGAGCGCATCGACGGGCGCCTCAACGGCCGCTACCGGCTGAGCACACAGGGCGCCCTCGTGCTGGAACTGCGTTATGAACGCGCCCGCGACGGCCGCAGCACCCTCTTCCACGATGACAGCGACGCGTGGCAGGAAGACGGCTGCCACTGGCCGAGCCCTCCCTGACCCAACACTGGGCCGACTCCCCTTTATGCCGATTCCGGCAGCCTGGCCGGGGCGCAGCGCGCGCCCCGCCCTGCATGACCCCCGTCAGTGGCAATGCTGCGCTGCGTTCGGTCACACTCGGGAACTTGTCGTTCTCAGTCACCCCTTCCGAGGCCTGCATGTCCCTGCTCCGGCGCAAGTCCCTAGATTCCGTCACCGTCCATGAAGCCGGCCGGCGCCTGGTCCCGACCCTCAGCTGGCCGCATCTGATCGCGCTGGGCATCGGTGCCATCGTCGGCACCGGCATCTACACCCTGATCGGCGTGGGTGCCGACCGCGCTGGCCCCGCCGTGCTGATCTCCTTCGCCATCGCCGGCGCAGTGTGTGCCTGTGCGGCATTGGCCTACGCCGAACTGTCCACGATGATGCCGGCCGCCGGCAGTGCCTATACCTACAGCTACAGCGCGCTGGGCGAGGTCTTTGCCTGGGTGGTGGGCTGGAGCCTGATCCTGGAGTACTCACTGGTGGTGAGTACCGTGGCGGTCGGCTGGTCGGGCTATTTCGTCGGCTTCCTGGAATGGGTGCATACCCAGTTCGGCTGGGACCTGCGCCTGCCGGCCATGCTCGCGGCCGGACCGCATGTCGATGGCGGCATGATCAACCTGCCCGCGATCGTCATCACCTGGCTGGTGGCCCTGATGCTGATGGCCGGCACCAAGGAAAGCGCCACCCTCAACGCGATCCTGGTCGTGTTCAAGCTGATCGCGCTGGCCATCTTCGTCGCAGTGGCACTGCCGGCGTTCGACGCCAACAACCTGCAGCCGTTCATGCCCTACGGGTTTGCCAAGACGCTGGGACCGGATGGCGTGGAGCGCGGCGTGATGGCTGCAGCGGCGATCATCTTCTTCGCGTTCTATGGCTTCGATGCGATCTCCACCGCCGCAGAAGAAACCAAGAACCCCGGGCGCGACCTGTCCATCGGCATCATCGGCTCGATGGTCGGCTGCACCATCGTGTACGTACTCGTGGCGCTGGCCGCGATCGGTGCGATGAGCTACACCGTGTTCGGCCAGAGTGCCGAGCCGCTGGCACTGATCATGCGCCAGCTGGGCCAGCCGACTGCCGCGATGCTGATCGGCGTGATCGCCATCATTGCCCTGCCGACCGTGCTGCTGGCCTTCCTGTACGGCCAGAGCCGCATCTTCTTCGTGATGAGCCGTGATGGTCTGCTGCCGCGTGGCCTGTCCAAGGTCAATGCACGTACCGGCACGCCGGTAGCGACCACGCTGTTCACCGCTGTGGTGGTGTCGGCGCTGGCCGGTGTGGCGCGCCTGGACGAGATCGCCGCACTGGCCAATGCAGGCACCCTGGCCGCGTTCACTGCCGTTGGCATCTGCCTGGTGGTGCTGCGCGTGCGCGAGCCGAACCGCGAGCGCACCTTCCGCACGCCGTTGGCCTTCATCGTCGGCCCGCTGGCGGCGCTGGGCTGCATCTACCTGTTCATCAGCCTGCCGCACACCACCCAGCTGTACTTCCTGGCCTGGAACGTGGTCGGTCTGGTGCTGTACTTCGCCTACAGCCGTCGCAATGCGCTGATCGGCCGGTAAAGGTAGCGCCGGGCCATGCCCGGCGGTCTTTGAGGATTGCCGGCCAGCGGCCGGCACTACCACGGGGCGGCTGAGGGATTGCCGCAGGGCGGCTACCCGCCCTGCTTTGCCGCGTAATCCTGCGCCTGGCGCATCACCCGCAGCAGATTGCCGCCCCAGATGGCGGCAATCTGCTTCTCGGTGTAGCCCTTGCGCAACAGCCATGCGGTGATCTTCGGCAGCTGGCTGACATCGGACAGGTCGCTCAGGCCACCGCCGCCATCCCAGTCCAGGCCGATGCCGACGTGCTCGGGGCCGACCACCTTCAGGATGTGCTCGAAGTGGGCAAAGAAGTCGTCCAGGCTGGCGTGGCGCACGGGATGTTCGTGGTCCAGTGCCTGCTCGGCCTTCTGCAGCGCCACGCCCTGTTCGATGGTCATGCCTTCCCAGCCACCCAGCTGCTTGCTCAGCGCTTCCTCGGCCTGCTTGCGCTCGGGCGTCTTCGCGGTATCGATCAGGTAGCCACCATAGGCGTTCACCTGGATCACCCCGCCGGCCTTGGCCAGCCTGCGCAGGCGCGCGTCGTCGAGGTTGCGGGGATGGTCGAAGACCGCCTTGGCCGAGCTGTGCGACAGCACGAACGGCACCGGCATCATTGCCAGCAGGTCATCGAACACCGCGTCCGACGCATGTGACTGGTCGATCACGATGCCCAGCTTCACCGCGTGCCGCACCAGATCCTTGCCGGCCGGGCTCAGGCCTTTCCATTCCGCGCCCTTGGGGTCGGTGGCCGAATCGGCGAACTCGTTGTTGGCGAAATGCACGGTGCTGAGCAGGCGCAGGCCGGCACGGTGGTAGAACGACAGCAGGCTGGGATCGGCCACCAGCGGGCTGGCATTCTCCATGCTGATGTAGACCACGCGCTTGCCGGCGGCCTTGATGCGCGCCGCGTCATCGGCGGTCAGCGCCAGTGCGAAGCGCTCGGGGTTGGCGGCCAGCATCTGCCGGATCTCCAGCAAGCGCTGCAGGCCGTGATCGCGTTCGGCCAGATGCGCAGCGGCCGTGCGATCGCCCTGGTCGGTATAGATCGCAAAGAAACCGCCATCGAGCGCGCCTTCGACCATGCGCGGGTAATCCACCTGCGAGAGCGCATTGCGGTCGTGCCGCTGCTCGATGTCGAAGCCGTCGCGGCCGAAGTTGGCCGGCGTATCCAGATGACTGTCCAGGGTCAGCAGGCGCTGCTGCAGTGCCTTGGCCCGGGCCAGCTCCTGCGTGCTGAAGTCGATGGCATGGGCCGACAGCGGCGCACTCAGCGCCAACGCGAGCAGCAGGGAGAGACGACGCAACGACGGCATGGGCATCCACCGGCAATGGGAAGGAGATGACCATAGCGCCGGGATGGCCAACGCGGGTAGTGCCGCGTTGACCAGCGCGCTCCATTACACTCGCCAACAGCCGATAAGGGCAGCGTGCAGCACCGCGTGCTGCGTCGACCATGGAATGGAAACACCGATGTCGAAGTCCCAGACTCCGCCGCTGCCCGTACAGGGCGAAGCGCCTGTCCCCGCCAGCGTGGTCACCGTCGAACAGCTCAAGCGTGACGTGCTGCCAACGTTGTTTGCCGGGCGTACCGACATCGGCCGCTATGGCCCGGCCGACCTGGCCAGCGCCAGTGCAGAGCCGGCCTGGCAGGATGGCAGCGCCAACGCGCTGGCCCAGGCGCTTGCCGAGCTGGTCAACCGGCTGTCAGAACACGATCCCAATGCCCTGCTGCAGCGCGCGGGGTGGTGGCAGCGGTTCACCGGGGCCGATATCGAAGAACGCCTGCGCCGGCGCATCGCGATGGGCAGCAACGGCGATGTACTGGCCAGGATCGAGCGCGAGGCCGTCGCCGTGCGCGCCAGCGTCGATCGACTGGATGCGCAGCTGATCGAGCATGACGTGCAGGGTGTGCGACTGCAGGTGTACATCGATGCGGGCGTGCAGTTCCTGCAGGAACTGCCAGCGGCCGTCGACAGCGCCGATGATGCGCCTGTCCTCGACCGCCCGGTCGAGCGGTTGCAGCGCCGGGTGGCCAACCTGACCGCGCTGCTGGCCAGCCATTCGATGAGCCGGATGCAGGTGCAGCTGGCACGCAGCAATGCCATCGACCTGCTGGACCGCTACAGCGAGACGGTGCAGATCCTGCTGCCGATCTGGCGCCAGACCATCCAGGCGCTGCACAACAGCGACAACGCCAGCCCGCAGATGATCGCCAGTGCTGCGCAGGCGCAGGACCAGCTGAAGAAGGCGCTGCAGCAGTTGCTGCGCACGTCCGGGGTGCCGGCATGAGCGCGCCGGTACGCGATCCGCTGCAGATTCCGCCGGACCTGCAGGCGCGGGTGGAAGCCGTTCCGGGCCTGCGCGCGTTCTACCGGCGGGCCTCGCTGCTGCGGGTCTTCGGCCTGGCCTGCATTCCGCTGGCGGCCATGGCGCTGTCCTACATGGCGCTGGCATTCACCGGTACCGAACTCGGTCCCCCCTCATGGGCACACGTGCCGGCCGGTTATGGGGAGAACGACACAGGCAAGCAGTTGCTGATCCTGCTGGTCATCACCCCCTTGCTGCTGGTGTGGATGTTCTTCGGTGTGCGCGACCTGCTCGGCCGCCATCGCCTGCGCCGCTTCGCGTGGTCGTTCGCGCTGGGTTCGATGCTGCTGTGTGGCGCATGGGGAAGCATGGGCATCACCGCACCCAGCATGGGCCAGGGTGATCGCCTCGACCATCGCAAGTTGGACGCACTCATCGCCAGCCCGGACTTCAGCGGCTTCAACCCGCAGTGGCAGGCCTATCTGCGTGCGCAGCAGGAGCTCCCCTACGGCGTTGCTTCGTCGGCCGTGGTCGCTACCGCCCGCGCGCTGGCCAAGGGCGAGGACATCGGTGTTCCGGTATCGCCGGCAATGCAGTCCCGCTTCGAGAAAGCAGCCGGCCTGCCCCGCTCCGAACGATCGCAGCGATGGCATCAGCAGCGTCTGCTGGGCTGGCTTCTGTTCGACGTCGGCTGGGTGCTGGCGCTGCTCGCGGTACCGGCGCTGCTTGCGTTGGGCGCCGTGGCGATCGTGCTCGGCCGCCACCTGCGTCGCAGGTCCGACGTGATCAACGGCTTGTTGCAGCAACTGCAGCCGGCTTCTGCGCAGCCGCGCGCGCAGCCCTGAGGCCGGCGCGCGGGGTCGGTCTTTCGTGCGGTGTGCGGGAGCCGGGCATGGCCCGGCTCCACGCGCCGTGGGTCAGTCCACCACGCGGCAGAACACGGCCTTCAGGTAACGCGATTCCTGCACATGGGCCATGAACGGATGGTCCGCACCGGCACCGGCCACCTTCAGGATCTGGATGGTGCGGCCGGAGAAGTACGCCGCACGACGCAGCATGTCGAGGAACTGGTCTTCGGCCACCAGGCCGGTGCAGGAGAACGTGGCGAACAGGCCACCGGGCTTGACCACACCCAGCGCCAGCTTGTTCATGTCCAGGTACTTCTTCAGCGCGGTGATCACCTGGTCGCGATCGCGGGTCATCTTCGCCGGGTCCAGGATCACCACGTCGTACTGCTCACCGCGGTTGGCCGCGTCGCGCAGCCACGGGAAGATGTCGGACTGGACGAACTTCGGGCGCACGTTGTTCAAACGCGAATTGCCCTTGGCGATCTGGATGACGTCTTCATCGATGTCGATGCCGACCACTTCCGATGCACCGCGCGCGGCTGCATACACGGCGAAACCGCCGGTGTTGCAGCACAGGTCGAGCACGCTCTTGCCTTCCACCTGCTGGCTCAGCCACTCACGGTTCTCGCGCTGGTCGGCGAAGAAGCCGGTCTTGTGCGCACCAGCCGGGTCGGCGCGGAACTTGATGCCGTACTCGGTGATCACCGACGCTTCGGTGGTGGTATTGCCGTGGAAATCGAAGCTTTCCTGCTTCTGCACGTGCTCGTCGGCGAAGCTGTGGAAGCGGCAGCCCGGGAATTGTTCACGCAGCGCTTCATAGATCCATTCGCGGTGGCGGAACATGCCGGCGGCGAAGAACTCCACCACCACCAGGTCGTTGTAACGGTCCACCACCAGGCCGGACAGGCCGTCGCCTTCGCTGTGCACCACGCGCCAGGCGTCGGACACCGCGTCAAGCTTCAGCACCTCACGACGCAGCGACACCGCCTGGGCGATCTTGCGCGAGAACCAGCCGGCATCAACCGGGATCTGCGGGTCGGTTTCGAGGATGCGAACGGCAATACGCGAATGCCCGTTGTAGAAGCCACGGCCGATGAACTCGCCATCCACACCGACGACGTCGACGAGGGAGCCGGGCTTGGGCCGGACGGTCGGCTTCTCGACCAGTTTCTGGAAAATCCACGGGTGGCTGGAACGCCACGCGTTCTTGAGGCGTACAACGGGAAGGGGGGTATTCATCCGCCTATTGTAGCCGGGGCCCGCGGGGCGCCGGAAATCCGGTGAAGGCCCGGGGCATTTGACGCCGGCCCGGCCAGGCCGCAGAATCGGCGGCAGAAGGGGAGTAGCTCCCAGACGTTGTCGCCGTCAATTCGAGCCCGCAGGCTCCGGTGCAACGGCAGTTCCGGCCCATCGGAACTGCGAGCGAGACCTTCGCCGTACTGGCGAAGCTCTGTCCCTGGATCCCCTCCCGATCCTCCGTTGCAGATCCTCGCCGTCCGGCTTGAGGCATTTTTCATTTTCCCAACGGACAAACCCATGCAGACGATCGGTAATTTGTGGTTGTGGGGCGGCTTCGCAGCGGTGGTGGTCATCGCCCTGCTGGTCGACCTCGTATTGATGCGCCATGGTGGCCCGCACAAGGTCACCTTCAAGGAGGCGCTGTGGTGGTCCATCGGCTGGGTGGCGCTGGCGCTGGCCTTCAACGGCGGCCTCTGGTTCTACCTGAACGAGACCGCCGGCCAGGTCGTGGCCAACAAGGTCGGCCTGGAGTTCCTGACCGGCTACCTGGTCGAGAAGGCGCTGGCGGTGGACAACATCTTCGTCTTCCTGATGATCATGAGCTACTTCGCGGTGCCGGAGGAACAGCGCCAGAAGGTACTGATCATCGGCATCCTGGGTGCGATCGTGCTGCGTACGATCATGATCTTCGCAGGTAGCGTGCTGATCACCCAGTTCCATTGGCTGCTCTACGTGTTCGGCGCCTTCCTGCTCTTCACCGGCTGGAAGATGTGGTTCGCCGCTGGCCAGGAACCCGACCTGGAGGCCAATCCGGCCCTGCGCTGGATGCGCAAGCACCTGCGCCTGCTGCCGGATTACGAAGGCAACGCGATGAGCGTCAAGCGCGACGGCGTGCGCTGGTTCACCCCGCTGTTCGCGGTGCTGATCCTGATCGCAGTGACCGACGTGATCTTCGCGGTGGACAGCATCCCGGCGATCTTCGCGATCACCACCGACCCGTTCATCGTGCTGACCTCCAACGTGTTCGCGGTGCTCGGCCTGCGTGCGATGTTCTTCCTGCTGGCCGGCATGGCTGACCGCTTCCACCTGCTGCCGTACGGCCTGGCCCTGGTGCTGGCCTTCATCGGCATCAAGATGATGATCATCGACCTGTTCAAGATCCCGACCCCGATCTCGCTGGGCGTGGTCGCGGTGATCATCGCCGCCACGGTGGTGCTGAGCCTGAAGAACCCGCCGAAGGAAGGCGGCGCCTGATTCAGGCGGCTTGAACGATGCGGCCGGCGGATTGTCCCGCCGGCCGCCCCCACTCTCCCGCGGCGGTGGCCTTGGTTTCGCGCCAGCCACCGCCATTGCAGAGGGTATGAACACGAACGCGCCCCTGCCCGCCGGCGACGTGCCGGCCGACCGCAACGACCGTACGCGCATCCTGCGCGCCTTCAATGCCAGCCTGGCCACCGTGCTGGTGCTGGTGGCCGTGTTCGCCCTGCAGGACCATTTCGACTGGCGGCCTTGGGCCGTGGCACCGCTGGAGGCCAAGGGCCTGCTCGGCCTTATCGGCGCACCGCTGCTGCATGCCTCGGTCGAACACATCGCCGCCAACAGCGCCGCGATCCTGATCCTCGGCACCCTCGCCGGCAGCGTCTATCCAAAGGCCACGCTACGTGCCCTGCCCCTGCTGTGGGTCGGTTCGGGCATCGGTGCGTGGATGCTGGGCAATCCCGGCAGCTTCCATCTCGGTGCCAGTGGCGTCACCCACGGCCTGATGTTCCTGCTGGCCAGCCTCGGCCTGCTGCGCCGCGATCGCGCGGCCATCGCCACCGGGCTGATCGGCATGCTGTTCTACGGCGGCATGCTGATGACCGTGCTACCGCACGCCGACGGCGTGTCCTGGCAATCGCACATGGGCGGTGCCTTCGCCGGCATCATCGCCGCGCTGCTGTTCCGCAACGCCGACCCCTTGCCGCCGCGCCCGCGTTACAGCTGGGAAGACGAGGAAGAGGACGTCGAGCCGCTGGCCGACGACGAACTCGAGCCGCCGTCGCCGCAGCGCGTGCCGGTGCTGTGGCAGCCGCGCGAGGGGCAGGACTATGTGGTGATTCCGTTCCGCCGGCCGGACGACCCGCGCGGTTGAGCGGGTGGATACGCCGGACATGGCCCGGCGGCATTGACGCCGGTCAGTCCGCCGCGTTCCCCGACGCGCCCATTCCGTCTACCGCCTGCCGGCCCAGTGCCGGGTCATCGGTGAAGAAGGCATCGATGCCGGTCGCCAGATAAGCACGCATCTCCGCGATCGACCCTTCCGCATTGCGCGCGTTGTCGGCGCCCTTGCGCAGGTTGCTGGCCTGGAAGTGATTCTCCGGGCGGAAGGTGTACGGGATCACCATCAGGCCGGCCGCATGTGCGTCGCGCACCAGCGATGTCGGCGTGCCCAGCGCTCCGCTGGCATCCAACGGGATGACCGAACGCAGCTCCGGGCCGATGCCATCGGCATAGGTTGCGATGTCCTTCAACCCGGCTGGGGTCATCATCTGCGCATAGGTCAGCGCGCCGCCGGCCTTGGCGATGTCAGCCGGCTGGGTATCGCCTTTCCACAACAGCTGCAGCAGGCGGATGTTGCTGCCACGCGGGATCTTGCCGCGCAGGTAACGCAGGTTTGCCGTCTCGAACGACTGGATGGTGACCGGGCCAACGTTGGTATAGGCGTTGCCACGCAGCGCAGCCAGCACCTTGTCTTCCATCGGCAGGCCGATCGACTGGAAATAGGTCGGGTGCTTGATCTCCGGCACCAGGCCGATGCCGCGGTTGGCACGACCTGCCTGCTGGACCAGGAACGCGAGGATCTCGTCCAGGCTGGCGATGCGGAACTGGCCGTCATAGGCCGTGCTGCGCAGTTCCGGCAGGCGCTCGCGGGCGTACAGGGTCTTCAGCTCAGCCAGGGTGAAGTCTTCGGTGAACCAGCCTTCGACCGTCTGCCCGTCGATGACCTTGCGGGTCTTCCGCTTGGCGAATTCCTTGTGCTCGGCCACATCGGTGGTGCCGCCGATCTCGTTCTCATGGCGGGCCACCATCACCCCGTCCTTGGTCATCACCAGATCCGGTTCAATGTAGTCGGCGCCGTCGGCGATGGCCTGCGCATAGGCGGCCAGGGTGTGTTCGGGCAGCAGCGCGCTTGCGCCGCGGTGGCCGTAGACCGACGCCTTGGGCGCGGCCGGAGGGGAGGATTCAGCACTCATGGCCACCGATGGTGCCACGGCCAGCGACAACAGCAACGCACGACCCCACGACTTCACTGCGACTTCCCCAAGCGGATTGTGATGGGCGTCAGTATGAGGCGGGAATATGACAGGTGGGGGAAGCCTGCACCTGTAGAGCCGAGCCCATGCTCGGCTGACTGGAAGAACAGCCGAGCATGGGCTCGGCTCTACAGTTACTTGCCGATGCAGAAACTGGAGAAAATCCTTCCCAGCAGGTCATCCGCACTCATCTGCCCGGTGATCTCGCCAAGTGCATCGTGGGCCAGTCTCAGCTCCTCGGCGGCCAGTTCCAGATGTTCATGCACCAGCTCTCCATCCGCGCGCTGCGCATGTTCCTGCGCGCGCTCGATGGCATCCACATGGCGGGTGCGCGCGGAGAACTCGCCGTCCACCTGCTCGCCCGCACCAGCCGAGGCAATCGAACGCAGCCGTGCATGCAGGTTGTCCAGTCCCGCGCCGGTCGCAGCGGAAACGAACACTCTGTCCGGGTCATCCACCACCGGCATCGCATCCAGCAGATCCGACTTGTTGTGGATGTACACCTTGTGCGGCACCGCCAGCACGGCATCACCAATGGCTGCTTCGCCCGCAATCGGGTCGCGCGCGTCCAGCACGATCAGCGCCAGGTCGGTGCGTTCGATCTCCGCGCGCGCGCGACGCATGCCTTCGCGTTCGATGGCATCGCCACCGTCGCGCAGGCCGGCGGTGTCGACCAGGGTCAGCTCCAGCCCATCCAGGCGGATGGTTTCGCGCAGGGTGTCGCGGGTGGTGCCGGCGATGTCGGTGACGATGGCGCGCTCGCTGCCGGCCAGCGCGTTCAACAGCGAACTCTTGCCAGCATTCGGTGGGCCGATCAGCACGGCGTGCAGGCCATCGCGCAGGCGACGGCCGCGCTCGGCATCACGACGCAGCAGGGCCAGGTCGCTACGCGCCTGTTCCAGTCCACGTCGCACCTGTCCACCGCCGAGTGTGTCCAGCGGCTCATCGGCGAAGTCGATCGCCGCTTCCACGTGGATGCGCAGCAGTACCAGCTGTTCGACCACCGCATCGATGCGGCGCGAGAACACGCCATCCAGTGAGCGTCGTGCTGCGCGCGCGGCACGGTTGTCACCGGCCGCGATCAGATCGGCGATGGCTTCAGCCTGGGCCAGATCGAGCTTGCCGTTGAGAAACGCGCGCTCGCTGAACTCGCCCGGCCGTGCCTGCCGCGCGCCGAGTGCGATGCAGCGTGCGGCCAGTTGCTGCAGCAACACCGGACTGCCATGGCCCTGCAGCTCCACCACTTCTTCGCCGGTGAAGCTGTTCGGGGCCGGAAACCACAGCACGATGCCATCATCGATCACCTCACCATCGGCATCACGCAGGCGCGCATAGTGCGCGTGGCGCGGGCGCAGCGTGGGCGCGCCCAGCGCGTTGGCAATCGCCGCAGCACACGGGCCGGACAGACGCAGCAGGCCGACACCGCCCGCGCCGGGGGCACTGGCGATGGCGACGATGGTGTCGGTGCGGGTCACATCGTTCATGGCTCAGAGCTTCTCCAGCTGCGCGCGCGCCTGCGCTGCACCACTGCCCTGCGGCTGCAGCGCCAGGTAAGTGGTGTAGGCCTGCTTGGCCTTGGCCTTGTCGCCCGCGTTGAAGTAGGCATCGCCGAGGTTGAGATGGGCTACCGCGCGCGACGGATCGATCTTCAGTGTGTTCTCCAGCCAGCGCGCCGCTTCGGCGTAGCGTTGCTGGCGGTAGTAGACGAAGCCGAGGTTGTTGGCCGCCTGGGCGAAGTCCGGGCGCAACTTCAGCGCCTCGGCGAACTGCACGGCAGCTTCGTCGTAGCGCTTCTCGCGGTACAGCTGCAGGCCACGGTCGTTGGCCTGCTGCGCGCGCTGGCGGTCCGAAGCCGGTGCGGCCGTCGGCACCACCAGCTTGGCCTTGCCGCCCTGCAGGTCGGCCACGGTCACGGGCGATTCACTGTTCTTGGCGTCCTGGGCAGCGTCGACCTTGTTGTTCAGTGCGATCGCATCGGGCGTCAGCTGCCGCGTATCGGCGTTGAGGTATTCCTGGCTGTCGGGCACCTGGAACACGAACTCACCGCCCTGCGAACCGGGCAGGCTGCCGAACGCTGGGGTCTGGTGCGAGACCGCCGACACCGCCGGCGCCACATAGGCGGCCAGTTCGGTGCCGGTGATCAGGCCATCGCCATTGAGATCGCCCTTGCCAGCCAGCGCCTGCAGCAACACCCAGGTAAATACCGAGTGGCCGTTCGGGCCGGCATCGGCCACCTGCTGGTCGGCGCCGCCGGCGGTCAGCATCTGTCGCGCGCTTCGGCGTGCGTTCTCGCGCAGGAACGACGACGACGACGGGCCACCGCGGGTCAGGCCGAGGCCGCTGTAGCAGGCATCCATCACGAACATCACATGCTTTGCCTGCATGCTCTCGGCGATGTTCTGGATATCGGTCATCGCGATGGCATCGGTAGCGAATTCCTTCGGGTCCGAATCGACCGGGATGATGTAACCCAGGTCGCGGCCGGAGGCGAGCTGCCGAGTCGCGCCATGGCCGGCAAAGAACACGAACACGCGGTCGTTCTTTCCCGTGCGGTCATCGGCCAGGCGGTCGTGGAAGGCGGCCAGGATGTTGTTGCGGGTGGCCTGCTCGTTCTTCAGCACGATCACCTGCGAGGACGGAAACCCGAACTGCCCGGTCAGCGTATCGGCCACGGCCTGCGCATCGTGGCTGGCGTATTCCAGCTTCGGCCACTTGGCGTAGTTGTCGATGCCGACCATGATCGCCCACGACTTTTCATAGCCGGTGGTGACGGTGGCATCGCGGTCGCTGCCCTTGCGCGGTCGGGCAACGCTGAAGTCGCGGCCATTCCAGCCAGCGAACTGGTAGCCATCGGCGATCAGCCGATCCAGGATCTGCGGCAGCGCCTTCACGGCACGGTCGTGGATGTCGTGGAACAGGATGATGCCGCGCTGCTCCTTGTTCACCTGGTCGAGCACGCGCTGCACGATCGATTCCGGCACCGGATCAGCCCAGTCCATCGAATCGATGTTCCACATGATCGACTTCAGCCCCGCTTCGTTGAGCAGCTGCAGGCCTTCGGCGTTGCGCGCGCCGTATGGGAAGCGGAACAGTGGTGCACGCTTGCTGTCCACGTCCTTCAGCAGGGTGTCGGTATCCAGCACCTGCTGGCGCAGCGCATCGCCGGTGGTACGCGACAGCTGTGCATGGGTCAGGCTGTGGTTGCCGACGGCGTAGCCCTCTTCCATCAGGTTGCGGCTGATCTTCGCCATCGGCCCGAGACTGACCTTGCCGTCGGCCTCGACCTTGCCGAGGTTGCGGCCCACCTCGAAGAACACGCCCGGTACGTCGTAGCGCTTGAGGATGGCCACCACTTCATCGGTATAGGCCTTGTGCGGGCCATCGTCGAAGGTCAGCACCACGGTCTTCGGTGGCAGGTCGCGGCCGAAGATCTCGCGGTCGCTGTCCTTCATCGACATCGGGTAGGGCTCGATCACACCGTAGTCGCGCAGGATCCCTTCACGGCTGTAGTCCTTGTGCAGATGCGCGATGTAGTCGTCCCACTTTTCGCGCTTCAGCTCGATGGCACGGGTGCGCTCGAAGCGGCTGAAGATGCGGGTCAGTTCCTGGTTGTAGTTGCGCTCGATTTCATCCAGCGCCTCCAGGTCTTCGCCAATGCGCTGGTGCAGTTTCACCGCCGGCAGCGATGAATCGGCGCCGATGCGTTCGTGCAGGTCGCGCAGCACTTCGCGGAAGGCCAGTCGGTCGGCATCAAACAGTTCCGGCGCCGATTCGATGTAATCCAGCACGGTGCCAAGCGTGGCGAAGCGCTGCGGGCTGGTGCCACGCAGCAGCGTATCGAACTGGGTGGCAATGGCGCTGCGCTGTTCCAGGCCATCGTGGAACAGCTGTTGGCCGATGCGGGTGGAAGTGGTGCGATCGGCCGCGGACTGCTGTTCCTCATCAGCCAGCAGCACGATGATCCGTCGATAGCCGTCGAGCTGCTTCTGCAATGCGCCCAGCAACGGGGCGGCGGCCGGGTCGGCACCAGCGGCAGCCTGTGCGCTCGGCTGGGTGACCGCCGCCGGTGCGTGCGCGTCCTTGTCGCCGCAGCCGGCCACGAGCAGGGTCAGCAACAGGCTGGGCAGGAACAGACGGAACGACGACGCACGCGGCATGGCGGACTCGAACAGAGGGGAATGGTGTGCCGGCAATTCTAACGCCGCATGCGAAAAGCCCGCCTTGCGGCGGGCCTTTGCAGGGTCGATCGACCCTGGAGAGCAGTCGACCAACGTCGACGCCTACCTCTTACTTTTTCTTGGTCGGGGCGGTGGTTGCCGTCGCCGGAACCGGATCGCTGCCGTGGCGCTTGGTCATCCACCACTGCTGCAGCAGGCCCAGGCCACCGTTGACCACCCAGTACAGGACCAGGCCGGACGGCATGAAGGCCATCATGACGCCGAACACCAGCGGCATGAACTGCATCATCTTCTGCTGCATCGGGTCCATGCCCGGTGCCGGCGTCAGCTTCTGGGTGAACCACATCACCGCCACGTTGATGACCGGCAGGATGAAGTACGGGTCGCGGGCGGTCAGGTCCTGGATCCAGCCGAACCAGGGCGCCTGGCGCAGTTCGACCGATTCCACCAGCACCCAGTACAGGGCGAAGAAGATCGGCATCTGGATGAGGATCGGCAGGCAGCCGCCCATCGGATTGATCTTTTCCTTCTTGTACAGCTCCATCATCGCGGTCTGGAACTTCTGGCGGTCATCGCCATAGCGTTCCTTCAACTGCGCGATGCGCGGCTGGAAGCGACGCATCTTGGCGCCACTCTTGTACTGCGTCGCCGACAGCGGGTAGAGCACGATCTTCAGCAGCACCACCAGGCCGACGATGGCCCAGCCCCAGTTGCCCACCAGCTTGTGGACCTGGTTGAGCACCCAGAACAGGCCCTGGCCGATCACCGCCATCATCGAGAAGCGGCTGTAGTCGACCACACGGTCCAGGCCCGGCACGTCTTCCTTGGCGATCAGGTTGACCAGCTTCGGGCCGACCCACAGGCGGGCCTCGGTGCTGGTGGACTGGCCCGGGGCCACGGTGAAGGCCGGACCACGCGCTTCGATCAGGTCACGACCGGCCACCTGCGACAGCACGTAGTGGGCGGTCTGGTCCTTCTGCGGGATCCAGGCGGTGAAGAAGTGGTGCTGCAGCATCGCCAGCCAGCCGCCGGTGATGTTCTGGTTCAGCGCGCCATCTTCCAGGTAATCCTTGAACGCACGACGCTGGTACTTCTTGTCGTTGTCGTACCAGGTGGCACCGTTGAAGCTGAACGAGTCCGGATTGGTCATGCTCCGCGACAGGATCGTCGGGGTGCGGTCCAGGGTGCGGTACACGTAGCCGTTCCACGGCGCGGCGCCAGCATTGCTGACTTCGTCCTTGAAGCGGATCGCGTACTCGTTGCGGCCCACGATCAGGGTGCGCTTGATGGTCACGCCGTTGTCGGCGGTCCACACGAACGGGACCTGCAGCTCGTTCTGGCCATCGGCCAGCACGAAGTCGCGGGTATCGCCGACCAGCTTGAAGCCATCGGCACCCGGCACCGGGGTGTTCTTGTCTTCGCTCGCCCAGCCGCTGATCGCGCTGTACGGATGTGCGGGATCTTCAGTCAGCAGGCGTACCGGCGGGCTACCCTCGTCCTTGCTCTGCGGGAACTGCAGCAGTTCGGCATCGAGCACGCGGCCACCATCGAGCACCAGGCGCAGCACGTCGGTGGTGATGGTCACGCGCTGTGCGGACGGGGTGGCGCTGGCCTGGGCCTGTACAGCGGCCTGGCCCGTGGCACCGGGAACCTGCGCGCTGGGGATGCTGCCCGGGGTTGCACCCGGAACGCTCTGTGCGGCGGCCGGGGCCGAGCTGGTCGTCGGCGCCGGGATCGGGGCGGACTTCTCACGGCTCCACTCCATCCACAGCAGCACGGCCACCATCAGCCAGGCAAAGATCAGGAAAACACGGGTCTGGTTCATCAGCAGGCAGGCTCAGCGGGGCCGGGACGCGGTGCCGGCTCGGTGATGGAGGAAATGGCAATGCCATCAGGCGGCGGCATTGTGCCGTCCACGCCCGGCGCGGGCAATGCGCGCAGGCGCCGCAGCAGGCGCATGAAGGCCTGGCGGATATCGTCATTGCTGGCATGACGCGCAGCAGTACGAGCCACGACGACGAAGTCGCCTGGCTGTATGTCGGTTCGTGTCTGACGCAAGGCGTCGCGCAGGACGCGCTTGATCCGGTTACGCCCAACGGCGTGAGGATCGACCTTGCGGGAAACCGCCAGACCCAGCCTGGCCGGCCGGTCAGCCGGCAGCCAGTGCAGGGTCATCAGCGGATCGGACACACGGCGGGCGCCGTTGAAGACCGTTGAATATTCGGCACGCGTGCGAACCCGCGCAGAGCGAGGGAATCGCTTGCGCGGGTCTGCAGTATTCACTGTCGAATGGATTGCGTCTGCCGCTGGATGCGGCATGGCAATCAGGCGCTCAGGACTTTGCGGCCCTTGGCGCGGCGACGCGACAGGATCTTGCGGCCGTCAGCGGTCTTCATACGGGCACGGAAGCCGTGGTCGCGCTTACGCTTGAGGTTGCTGGGCTGGAAGGTGCGCTTGGTGGCCATGTGGGCCTCTCGTATGAATGGGACGGAAAGAACCGGAAATTTTAGAGAGGTCTCCCCCCTCCCGTCAACCCCTGTCTGCTACGCCAATTCACCGGGCTGTGCAATAGCTGTGGATCTTTTTGTGAATAAGTAGGGGACAAGCATTCCGAAGGCGGGCGCTCGGTGGTAGTCTGAGCCATCCATTTCCCCCTTTCAGGCCTGTGTTTGGGCGCCTTTTCGCGCCTATGCATCGGCCACCGGACAATTATTGCT